>LIAZ01000045.1 GCA_001438985.1 Acidimicrobium sp. BACL17 MAG-120823-bin42
GCGCAGCGAGGGAGTGGGTGTTGTTCGAAGCAGTGTTCGCAGAGAAGAACACGCTTACGGCAGTCACTCAATTCGCAATTGTGGAAGTGGCTGGTTGGCGATGTGCAGTAGTCGCACTTACCGATTACTGATGCAGAAGGACTGAAATCAAGATTGAGTCGTGCATCAAAAACATATAACGATCCTTCCCATAGTCCGCGATCTCTATACGTTTCTCCGTAGCGAACGATCCCGCCATCAATTTGGTACACCTCTTTAAAGCCACGGTTCTTCATAATCAGTGACAGCACCTCGCAACGAATTCCGCCGGTGCAATAGGTGATGACTGGCTTGTCTTTGATGTCGTCGTATTTTCCGCTTTCAAGTTCGGCAATGAAGTCGCGTGTGGTTTCTGTTTGCGGAACAATTGCACCTTTGAATTTGCCAATTTTCGCCTCAAATGCGTTTCGCCCATCAAAAAACACAACATCATCTCGGGATGCAGCAAGTGCATTTACTTCTTCTGGCGTGAGATGAACCCCACCGCCAACAACGCCGTTTTCATCAACTACGACTTCGTCTGGAACCCCAAAGGTGACGATCTCTGGTCGTACCTTCACTAGCAGGTCGGGAAAATCGTCTGAACCACCATCAGACCATTTGAATTCCATTTCCTTGAACGCGGGGTATTCACGAGTTACGCGAATGTACTTTTTGACTTTGTTAATCGGGCCACCAACGGTGCCATTAATTCCATGCTGAGACAGCAGGATTCGGCCTCGTAGTCCGAGGCTTTCACACAATGTTCGTTGCCAAAGTCGGATTCCATCAGGGTCATCTAACGGCGTGAACTTGTAATACAGGATGATTTTTGATGTGGTAATGCTTCAAGTTTATAGTGCTCGCCTAGATTGATGCACTATGAGTGTTGTGATTCGAGAGATGATGGTTTCGGATCTTGATGATGTGTGGCAAATCAACCAAGAGAATGTTCCTGCGGTTGGCGAGGAATCAATAGATGCTCTTTCGGAAATACTTGCGATGTCGTCTATCTCGCTAGTTGCAGAATGTGAAAAAACAGTTGTCGGATTCTGCATGGTGCTGCCGCCAGGTACGGCCTATGGAAGTCCTAATTACCAATACTTTTGCCGAAAATTGGATGACTTTATTTATCTAGATCGGGTTGCAGTCACGGCAGCATGGCAAGGCAAGGGGATTGGTGCCGATCTGTACCGAGAGGTGGAATCGCGAAGCACTGCCGAATGGTTTGCGCTTGAAGTGAATACAAAGCCTCGTAATGAGGGGTCTCTGAAATTTCACGCACGTGAAGGTTTTGTTGAGATGGAAGAATGTGAGACGCGGCCAGGAAAGAAAGTCAGTCTGATGGCAAAGAAACTGAGAGGGTAACTATGGAAGTTCAGCGAGTTGCAGTAATTACAGGGGCAGCGCAAGGCATCGGTCGTCGCACAGCCCAGGTTCTTAATGAGAGCGGTTGGTCGTTGGTGTTATTAGATCTGCAGGCAATTGATGTGTCTGAGTATTCATCAGCGATTGCATTAAGTGGTGACATCGCAGATGAGTCGTTCGTTGAGTCTGCTGCATCACAAACCCTCAGCAAGTTTGGGCGCATTGATGCACTGGTGAACAACGCAGGAATCTCATGCATTAGCTCTGCGCTTGATACATCAGCCGAGCTGTATCGCAAAGTGATTGATGTCAATCTGGTTGCACCGTTCCTGCTTGCAAAGGCTTTCGGACGCGCCATGGTCGCTGTTGGTTCGGGTTCAGTTGTCAATGTGGCGTCTGTTGCTGGTTTGCAAGGTGTTGCAGACCGATCTGCCTACAACGCAAGTAAGCATGGCCTCATTGGTCTCACGCGAACACTTGCAGTCGAATGGGGCGCCCTCGGTGTTCGTGTTAATGCGGTGTGTCCTGGATGGGTGAAGACCGAGATGGACCACAAGGATCAGGCTGGCGGGAGCTATACCGATGCCGACATCACCGAGCATGTTCCGATGGCACGGTTTGCAAAACCCGACGATATTGCACAAGCAATTGCGTTTCTATGTGATTCAACGAAGTCGGGCTTTATTAATGGGGTGAGTTTGCCAGTTGATGGCGGATGGACCGCCGATGGTTCGTGGCAGTCGCTACGCCTAAAGCATCGCTAGCGAAGAATCAGCGGTATACCGGCTTCTGGGCTTACGTTGTTGGGCTTGACGCTGTTTTTTGTAGTAAGCATGGTGCATGGCAAACAAAGAGCAAAATAAAAATAGCAATCAGAAAAAAGAAGCGAAGCTCACCTTGAAGGAGAAGCGCGCAAAAAAAGCTGAGAAGAAAAAGGCGTAGTTTTTCGGTGTCGCAGTTGATTGATACGCGTGTTATAGAAGAAGCAATCAGTCAGTTCCGCGACGAGGGTTACGCAATTGTGCGTAATTTTCTCCCTGCTGATGAGATCGAGCGATTGCAAGAAAAGACAGCAGAGTTGCAAGCAATTGCGCTTGAACATCCGGTTACATATCGCCATGGAAACTTGGTGTATGAGATCCTGCCAGAGGAGCACTTCGGCAAGCGGTACGCCATTCAGGCGTATTGGTTTGCCTGGGCCGACGCGTATTTTGACGCGTTCCGTAGTCATCCGAGATATTTGCAGTTACTCGAGCCTTTGCTTGGCAACAACATCAAGCAGGTAACGCAGCAGATTCATTGGAAGCCTCCGGGAGCGCGGCTTACGGGATATCGCTTCCATCAAGATTTGCGATTCAGGGAAAGTCGCTCGAGTTACGAAGATGTTGTGCGTGACACCGTCACGATGGGACTAGCGATTGATCGCGCTACTCCCGAGAACGGTTGTTTGAAGGTGGTTCCCCGAAGTCACACAATGGGTTATTTGGGTTTGTCCGATAACGGTGATGGTCAGATAATGAAAGGTCTTACACGAGACGATGAACTTGTTCAAGTTGGAATCGATCCTGCTCAAGTAATTGATGTTGTGCTCGAACCAGGTGACTTGGTGGTGTGGGGTTTGATGACCGTGCACGGTTCGCTTCCCAATGACTCACAGAAAGAGCGAGCGTTTGCAATCTCTAGCTATGTGCGCGGAGAAACGTCTCAGCGCGGCGAGTGGACTTTTAAGGATGGAATTCCGCAGGCGTTGGGGGAGACACCCCAACTGTGCAAGTACGAGAAACTGTTTGACAATCTTGAGCCTCATTACGATGCAACGAAGTGGTTCCTCTGAACTAACGTCTGATTATGGTTGTAGACACGCTGGTTAATTCACTTGTCGTTATTGGGGTATCGATGTCACTGTTGTGGCTGCTCAGTGTTGCCCTAAAGAACGCCTCAATCGTCGATATTTTCTGGGGCTTAGGTTTCGTCATCGTCGCTTGGGCGAGTGCGCTCAACGTTGGAGATGTCAGCAGTACCGGACGGGTACTTCTCGCGCTTACCACGCTGTGGGGTTTGCGATTGTCAGGGTATTTGTGGCTACGTAACCATGGAAAGCCCGAAGATTTTCGCTACGTAGCAATGCGAAAGCACTACGGCAAAAATTTCACATTGATCAGTTTGTTTACGGTGTTTTTCCTGCAAGGCCTGATCATGATGGTCGTCTCCTTGCCTGTGCAGATTGGCCTTGCCGATACCGATGCAGCGTTGTCGATCAATGTGTTGTTGGGAATTGCCATCTTTGCTGTCGGGATTGTGTTTGAGGCAGTGGGCGATTGGCAACTTGCAGCATTTAAGAGGAACCCAAACAATGCCGGATTAGTCATGCAAACAGGATTATGGAAATACACACGACACCCCAACTATTTCGGTGATGCGTGCGTGTGGTGGGGTATCGGAATTGTTGCGGTCAATGTGTCGTACGGTTGGATCGGACTGGTCGGCAGTTTGCTGATGAATTACTTTTTGCTTCGTGTGTCGGGTGTTCCCATGCTTGAAAAATCAATGTCGAAGCGTCGTCCCGGTTACGAGGAGTACAAGCAGCACACCAGCGGGTTTGTACCACGCCGCCCCAAACAGATTTAACTATTGGGGTTTTGGCCCTTGGTTTTTGACCAACCACCGAATTGTTCTAGCGAAGCAATGGTTGTTGCCATCATGCTTGGTGCAACGGGATGGCTAATTAGGTATCCCTGAGCTTTCGAGCAACGCAAATCAACAAGAGCTCGAAGTTGTGCGGCGGTCTCTACGCCTTCAGCGACCATGTCTAAACCGAGCGAATCACCCATCGCAATAATGGTGCGGACGAGTGAACGGGCGCCAAGGTCGTCTGCCAAACCATGAATGAACGATTGATCAATCTTCAACCGTTGAATTGGAAATTTCTGGAGCAGTGAAAGCGATGAATATCCTGTCCCGAAGTCATCAATTGCAACGCGAACTCCGTATTCGCACAGCCGTGTCAGCGTGTCAAGGGCCTGGTCCGGTTGAGCGATCATGACGCCCTCAGTGACTTCAAGCCATAGTTGGTCTGGTGCGATGTGTGAGCGAAGCAGTGCCTCATGCACCACGGGTACGAAGTTTGGATCATGTAACTGACGTGGGCTCACATTTACCGACATTGTTGCGTCACGACTGCAGATTCCTTCGTTGATCCAGCCGCGCAAATGGGTCAGTGCTTCTAGGAGCGCCCATGCACCTATCGGGACAATCGTGCCGGTCTCTTCGGCTATCGGTATAAATTCGGCCGGAGAAACAATGCTGCCGTCTTCACGAGTCCAGCGCATGAGGGCTTCAAAACCCACAACATCGCCCAAATCGACATCGATTATCGGTTGATGCACCAAACGGAGTTCACGTCTCTCGAGAGCCCGGTACAGGGACGTTTCAATTGCAAGTCGTTGTGTTACTCGCTCAAGCATCGACTCATCAAAAATGGCCACACAATTGCGACCTGCGTCTTTAGCGCGGTACATCGCTGTATCTGCGTGGCGGAGCAGGTCGTCTGCTGTAGATGAAACATGTTGCTTGTACGTTGCAACACCGATGCTGGTAGACACAAAAACATCACCTTGTCGCAGTGAAAGTGGTTCATTGAAGCTTTCGAGAATGGTGTCGGCAATCAGCATCGCATCACTCGTTCCGCGGGTGCCTGGGTCGAGAATGACGAACTCATCACCAGAAATTCGGCCGACGATACAACGATCGGGAAGTGCGTTTTCCAGTCGTTGGGACACTGCGATTAGCACATCATCGCCTGCTTGATGACCGAGTGAGTCGTTGATGTTTTTAAATCGGTCAACATCAATAAATAAAACCGATGGATGGCGGCCATCAAATTCGGCGGTGGCAAGTGCGCTGTGAACGTGAGTGAGCATCAGGCTGCGATTTGGCAGCCCTGTCAGTGCGTCGGTTTGTGCAGAGACCACGAGTGCGCGTTGAGTAATGGCGTTTGCACGAACGGCGTGAATCACTCGAGCGGTAACGGCAATAGTGAGCACAAATATTGAGACAGCACGTACCGTTCGGTCGTTATTGTCAACTGGTTCCGATAGCGCGAGGACAACGACGGGCACGGTGAGTGCTGCAGTAGTGGTGATCAGCCTTCCAAGCAGTGGTCGTGCACTACGCGTTGGGCCATGAATCGTGATGGTTGAAATGGTGGGGTGGACAAAAGCGGCAGAGCACAGGAACAGGCAGAGCACATAGCTCGCTGTACTGAACTTTTCATCAATTTGCACACGACCTGACTCGTGTGCTGCAAACAGAAAATCGCCAACGAGTGTGAATGTGATTGCGCCTGCAATCAACCACACAGACGGCGTGCGCGAGGCGTCTCCAAATAAGAGCGTCGCCAAGGAAAACAGAACGATTGCACTTGTTGCCAAGGTTGCACCTTGGATTGCGGTCACTGCTACTGAAGCGTTGCTTGATTCAAGCGTTGGTTGCAACAACAGAACCCAAATTAAAAACCACGAGCCGAGAGCAGCGATGAGGCCATCACCCAACACGCTGATTGGGTCGTTGCCGATTCTGCGTCTGATAATGAATAGCAGACCGATTGCAAGTGTCACCTGAACAAGTAGGTAGAGCGACTCGGGTGCAACCTGAAGTTGGTCGGTGGTGTCAACGAGAGGATCCCAGACCTGTGCGCTGACGAGAGCAATGGCCAAAATAAATAACGCCGGCCATAAGACGCGATCGGGTTTGTTGTAACGAGCCGAAATAGCAAGACACACCACAACCTGGCAAGCGGCAAACAAATAGACGATGTCAATGATCTGTGCCGGGAAACCGTAGATAATTGCAGATCCAAGGCCCACGCCTAAGCCCGCGAGAACCCACGAAAGGCGTGAAATAGGCGCAGAATTCACTTGGCAAACGGTACAGCATCCCTTTTGTACTCATGAGGATGGGCTAATTTTGAACGTAGGCGGAGTGCCTGTGACCGTTGAATCGGTCTATTTGGAGCACCCCTTGTTTGTAACCCGACATTCGCCAGTTACCGATCCAGTTCTCAAGGATCAGTTGTGGACGCTGTATACCCGTGCATACGCGCGTACTGCCGAGAGTGCAGTAACTCACGAAATGTTGGACAGGCTCGAATTCAATGATCAACTGATCGATGAAACAAATCGAGCGTGGGTTGTGTGGGAAGACAATATGCCCGTAGGTATGACGATGATCTCACTTGACGTCAAGCGAACACGATGGTTGAGTGAACACTTTTTTAAGGTGAAGTATCCGCAACAGTTCGCGAGCAATCGTGTCCACTACGTGGTGTGGGCAGTTGTCGATCCTGCTTATGTAACAAAAGGTGTCAGCATGTTCATGGCACGTCAGGCGATGGCAGCTGAAGCCCGCGAAGGTGCGTTGCTGGTGTTCGATATGCCAGAAGAGAACCAACCGAGAGCGGAGGGGGGTGCCGCCGAATTGATGCACCGTATGGCACGTCAGGTTGGCGGGGCAGAACTCGTGTCACTAACCGTGCAGCGGTACTACGCGCTTGACTTTGCTAACGGCACAGGGCCAGAGCAAACCCGTACAGAAACTAACGAAGAGAGTCTGACTAGCACTCTTTGATAGACGGTGAATTCCGCTAGATTTAGAGAAGATATGGCAGTGACGTTTGTTGTGCCCGGGGCACATCTCATGAGCGGTCTGCTTGGCGTGCGAGATGAACATCTCCGCTTTATCGAACAAGAGTTCGACGATGTAGCGATTCGCGTTCGAGGCAACGAAGTGTCGCTCAGTGGCCCGCAAGCCGATGTGGTTTCACGTCTGTTCGAAGAACTCACTGCGTTGCTGCAACGCGGGGAGTCACTTGATAAGTCAGTGTTATCGCGCTCGATAGTGATGGTTCAAGCAAATGAGAAGCCGAGCCAAATCCTCACTGAAGACATCCTGCGCACGAGTGCCGGAAAGAATGTTCGGGCCAAGACATCAGGGCAACGAAAGTATGTGGAAGCCATTCGCGACAACGTGATCACCTTTGGTGTTGGTCCTGCAGGAACAGGAAAGAGCTGGCTTGCTGTGGCAATGGCTGTGCACGCATTGCATACCAAGCGCATTCAGCGAATCATTTTGACCCGACCAGCGGTTGAAGCGGGCGAACGACTTGGATTTTTGCCAGGAGATTTAACTGCAAAGATCGATCCGTACTTGCGACCACTGTACGACGCGTTGCACGACATGGTTGGTGCCGAAACAGCCAAAGTGTATTTAGAAAAACAAATTGTCGAAGTTGCGCCGCTTGCATTTATGCGTGGCCGAACTCTCAACAACAGTTTTGTGATTTTGGATGAAGCGCAAAACACCACACCCGAGCAGATGAAGATGTTTCTCACCCGTATTGGTTTCGGCACCAAAGTTGTTGTCACAGGTGACACAACCCAGGTGGATGTGCCTAATGGTCGAAGTGGCTTACTCGGGCTCGAACGTGTACTTGTAGATATTGCAGACCTCACGTTTGTGCATCTTGATGCAAGCGATGTTGTGCGACACCGCATTGTTGCCGACATCGTTGCTGCGTACGAAAGACAACCTTCAAGCCATGGCTGACTCGCATCCGGGTAACTCCAAACAGCGCCGTGTAGGCGGTGATGGTGATCCAGAAATCTTCATGGCAAATGAGCAGTCAGATGTTGAGATCGATCTAGCGCGCTGGCAGCAATTAGCACTCGATGTTCTGAACGCAGAAGGTGTTCGTGGCGCTGCGGAGATGACCGTGATGTTCGTTGACGCCTCGACAATGACCGAAATGAACACTCAGTACATGGGCAATGCTTATGCCACAGATGTTCTATCCTTTCCTCTAGATGCAGTTGAAGCAATTCGCTCACCTGGGCCAGGCGCATTATCAAAGACACCAGAACCAGCACCACTTGATCTTGCAGACTTTCCATTGTTACTTGGTGACGTTGTGATTTGCCCAAGTGTTGCGGTCGAGCAAGCACCTCGACACGCCGGAACCATTGACGATGAGTTTGCATTGTTGCTTGTACATGGCATTCTGCATGTCCTAGGAGACGACCACGACACGCCAGAGGCTGAAGCAAAGATGCATGCACGAGAACGCAAACATCTTGAAGCATTTCATTGGTGTGGTGATGCCCCAATTAATTTTCGACATATCCAGGAGATACCTACTTCATGACCATTGCACAAGCACCTGTTACATCTGACTACTGGATGTTGGTGGCGGTTGTCGTCATCTTGGTCGTTTTGATTTTTCTCTCGCTCGCCGAAATGAGTTTGTCGCAGTTAACAAAGCCTCGCGCCTCAGCTCTCGCAGAAAATGGCGCTAGCTCAGGCAAGGCACTCGTGCGTCTTGCGGCAGAGCCA
>LIAZ01000046.1 GCA_001438985.1 Acidimicrobium sp. BACL17 MAG-120823-bin42
CTGAATGCTGAAGAAAAGCGTGCAACTGCGTACCACGAAGGTGGCCACGCAGTACTCGCAACGGTATTGCCAAATAGCGATCCACTACATAAAGTCACGATTCTTCCGCGCGGTATGGCACTTGGAGTGACGTGGTCGCTACCCGAGGAACGTCACACGTATTCGCGTGAGTACTTCGAAGACGTGATTTGCAAAGCAATGGGTGGTCGCGTTGCAGAACAGGTCGTCTTTGGGGCACTTAATAGCGGTGCAGCCAACGACCTCGAACAAGCAACAGGCATCGCCCGACGCATGGTTCGCGAGTGGGGTATGAGCGACGCGATTGGCCCATTGGCATTTGCAGGACAACAACAAGTGTTTCTTGGCGAAGACTTAATGACGAGCGGTCGTGAATACAGCGATGAAATGGCTCGCAAGATCGATGAAGAAATCAGCCGCATTTTGCGCGAGCAAGAGGCACGTGCACGCGTGACACTTGAAAAACATCGACGTGGTCTCGACCTCGTGGCCCAAGCGCTACTTGATCAAGAAACAATTGACGGTGCAATGGTGTCGCGCTTGATTCAACAGGGACTTGGCGAACCAAGCCGCCAAACAACTCCTAACAACTAGCTACACGATTCATCATGTGGATGAATCATTCCATCTCGTACACGGGCTAACGCAGCCCAGATATCAGTTGCGCTAGCAGGTCCGAGAAAACCTTTCTGCACCACCCCATCGCGGTCCACAATCAATAGCGTTGGCACCGCATCAATTTCGTACTTCTTATGCAGTTCGCGTTGTGCCGTAAATTCGCAGACATCGACCGCGACCGACTGCGACTCAAGCACACGTGCTTTGCGTTCAATGTCTGCACATGTTGTGCAGGTTGCCGAGGTAAAGGCTAAGACCAGCCACTCTGATGCTGGATGAGCAAAATCAGTTCGATCAATCTGTGTCGGCATCTCAGGGCCTGCCTGAGTTGGCGCGACGCTAAGACGATTGCGAAGCAAACGATTCGCAAGTACCGCGATCAGAATAATTGCGACAACGATGAATAATCGGATCACGATTCATCCGCCGGAGAAGGAAGTGTCGGTATCGCTAGAACGGCGCTACGCCCAGGCAAATCGCGACCGCGAAGCAACATACGTTGCACAACAACTGGCGCGGTTGCCCGAACAATGATCTCGCCCTCAGGAAGACCAGCAGGGATTGCAATGACTGCAAGTCCGCCCGCAGAAAGCACCACTGACTCAAGCCCAGGAAGCGCCACCGAGCCTGCCGGTCCAACTTGGGACACACTGACAATCGACTCTGCCGGCGTTGCGTTGAGCACGACTAGGGCATCGTCAATGCCAGATGACACTCCACTTGGCGCAGACCAAAACGTTGATGCCGCACCATACGGTGCACCCAAAATCACAGAGGTCGCAACCGTATTTGCGATTCGCCGATTGATCACCTGTTCGACAACCACACCCGGTGAAACTTCTCCTGGTACATCAACCGTAGACACAATCATTCCATATCGACCCCTGGGAACACCTGGGTACGAACCCGTATCAAACAAGGTCACACGACCAGCAGGCGCAGTCAGGCTTGCAGGTTGCGTAGACGCATCGGAACCATCGCCCACAACAAACAACACACTCAACACAACGTCTTCGTCACTTGGATTAAGTATCACCAACTGTTCGCTTGCGCCTTCGATGTTTAATCCATCGGCAAACCACCACTCGGAACTCGTTCCACTTGACCCAAGCGCCATCGTGTAGCCCAACCGACCATCACCGAGATAATGCTGGGATCGACCAACCACAAGTTTGCCCGCACTCGCACGCACCGATACCGCAAGCACCGGCTCATTACGCGCACCTTGGATCGCCATATTCAATGCAACAACTGAAAGCGGAGCAATAACGAACCCTTGAAGGTGTGCTGGCTGCCGCGTTGAGTCGCGCGTAACAAACGAAATATCAACGACCGTTGAATCGCTGTACGGATTAGTTAAGACCAAATTATGAAGACTGTCCGCTCCTGTAAAACCATCAGCAAAATACCAATCGGTAGCTGGTTCATTTGCACACAATGCAACAGAGTTGCCTGCAGGATGATTAATCAATTGCTCTACTGAGCCCACTCCACCAATGATTTCAACGATCACGCTGATATACGGTGATTCAATACCCTCCTTGATGTTTTCATAGACATGAGAACGCGCAGGAACTACAACCGTTGAGTACACCGGCGATACACCGTTTCCTAAACGCGTAATTGTGGCGATGAAATCCGCATCCGACGAATTTGAAATTGCAACGGTTCCTGAAACAGTTCCATCGTTTCCTGGAACACCAGGACAAAACCAACTAGAGGATGATTGTTGGGAGGCAGAAACAAAAGGCATCGGAAGATCCACCGAAATAGCCGTCTCGGCAGTCTTCACTTCCCTGCCATCAACAACAATCATGAGACCAACAACCAAGAGCGCCACAACGAAGGCAACAAGTTGAGAAACGGTGAGATGAGTGCGTTGCTGGCTCATCGCTCACCCAATCCGCTCACTCGTCGTGTAAATCGACCCAGATCGAACATCGCCGTAATCACAATGAGCCATAGGGCCATTTGGATCAGAACGAAGATGTATCGCGTGATCGGCGTATCGAAAACAACCCGCGCAGAACCTGCAATCTCGACGTCAAATGCTGTTGTGCCCCCAAAGGCAACACGAGAACCAACCGCTTCACCATTCACTTCAAGTTTCAATCGCTCACTAAACGGAACCGCAAAATGCACTGTGGACGGCTCAACTTGAAACACATCGCTACCGATGCCTTGACTGCGTGCGATTGGCGAAGCAGCACCAAGCGGAGATGACAGCAACACCTCGTCCCCTGCTTGTTTGCTCAGTTCAGCCGTCTGGGCATCGACTACCGCAAGTGATGGAAGCCATGCAGCATTTTCATAGATCACAAGATCACTTGCCTGATACACGCGACGGAAGTCGAGTTGTGTGGCAAGCGCCCGTAGCAAATCACTCGGCGGTACAAGTGGACGAGAAACTGTTGATTCTGCTCCATCAATAATGGGAACAACGACATAACGCACTGCAAGTGGTGCAAGCAAGCGCCCGCTACGAACAGTTTGACGATTGATCACTGCCAGCATCGCATCGCGGACTGAATCGTGCAGCGGAGAAGCATTTGACCATCGATCACTGAACGTCAATTCGCCATCGTCAGCGACAACGAAAAACACATCATCTGCTAATTGCTCAGACGGCAACGGTAACGACAAGCGATTACCAATGTAGAGAACGTTGTAATCACCCTCGGGAGGATCTTGTTGCATCTGAACATACAACTGAGCCACCGTTGTTTTTGATTGACCCCACGATCCACTCACGCCCATCGAAAGGGCGGGGACCATTCCGACCAATGATGCAACAACAGAGACTCCAACGATTGGCTTCCACCAGCGATAGCTCACTGACAATTCGTCATCGAAAACAAAACCCGCAAGCGATGCTGCACCGAGTGACACACCACAGGCAACAACAACGAGCATCATGCCCAAATCTGGTGTTGGAATAGAGATCACATCAGCATCAACGAGCACCAACAGCAACCCTGTTGCAACAACAAACAACAGCGATCGTGTCGCCCACACAAACGTCGCCGATCTCGTAACGATGACGCTGACAAACACGGGAACATAAAGGCCAAGCGCGACAATCCCAATGCGTAGATACCCACCATCAAATTGCGCCAACTGGGCAAGGCCAACTCTGGGCAGTGAATCGGCAGGTAAACCGACTATCTGGTCTAGCCAGCGAGCATTGATGAACTCACTTGACCATGGCGCGTTGAGCACCAACGCGCCTACCAGCATGACACCAAGCAACTGAACTGGTCCGCGTAGCGAATCTCGTGCAACCTTTGCAATTGCGCCACCGGCAACCCACAACAGCACCAACCACACCAATAAAGACAGGAACGAAGGGACAAACGCCGAGACGACTGCTGCCAACAGCACTGATGCAGCGAGCATTTGTGTCTTCTTTGCACCGCGTACATCAGATTCTGCTCGAACCAACATGCGCAACACCCACGGCACCATTGCATACACAACTAAAACGCTGAATCTGCCTTTGTTAAGTGCAAGATACGGAAGCGGATTGGCCGCATACATGACCATGCCAACGACGCGAGCACGAATGGAGAAAAAACCTGCAGGCACTCGCCACATTCCAGCGATACCTACCAACACAAATCCCACAACACTCAAGGTTTGCAATGCGCCCAATTGACCAAAAAACGCAGTCACCGAAACTGCAGTAAGCATCATTCCCGTTGGATTCGACCCAGATACCCCGAATCCTCCATTCGTCCAACCACTGAAATACGACGTGGCCAAATTTCGTGCAGATTCAGATCCCTCGCGCAGTGGCAAAAACTCACCAACGTGCTGTAGACCGTCTGTCACAAATCCCCGACTGCCGACCAATACAAAACAGACCACAACAATTGAAACAATTGACACTGTCCGTTGATGCCGAATTGCTTCTTTGGTGTCTCTTTGGGCAAACGCTGCTTGCTGAATTCGACGACTGCGCCGACGGAAAAACGATGTCAATCGCGCGCTGCCCGCAACCTGAAGCGCATGAATTTCACTCGCTGCTACTCTGCGCAAAGGTCGTATCTCGGCGCGTCGCCGAAGAATGTAGGGGATGTCGAACACGACCCCACATGTTGCCCTCAGTGATGCAACCGCACTTTTTAGTCCGCCGCCAAACAGACCAACCACGACTTGTCCAACCGAAATCAACAACATCTGCAGTACAACTAATGGCAGCTGCCATCTTCCAGAAAGCGTGACAACACTGCGAACTCGATTTCGTGCCTGCTCTAGTTCTGCAGACTGCACATCCGTTCGAGTATCCATCCGATTTCGGTGACGTGCCTTTGCAGCGGGAACAATCAGTACTCGCGCACCACTCAAGTGCACACGCCAGCACAAATCAATGTCTTCTCCAAAGAATTCGATGTGTCGATCAAATCCCCCAAGTTCACGAAACAAATCGGAACGAATAAGCAAACACGCACTTGACAGCGCAAACACGTCTCGAACGCTGTCGTGCTGTTCCTGATCTTTTTCGTTGAGACCAATGGTTGGTTCGATCTCGCCAATGCGATCAACGTGCATGCCCACACTTTGTAAAATGGTTGGATTATCCCAATCGACCAACTTTGGTCCGACAACACCAGCATTAGAACGAAACACCTCTTCCACCATCTGCTCAATTGCCCGTGGTTCGAGCGCAACGTCATCGTGCAGCAAACAGAAAAATCCGCCATCTCCCTCAACAAGTCGACCGACTTCATTGATTACCGCCCCGTAGCCAGGGTTGCCCGACACCCGACGTATTACGGCCTGAGGTATCAGCGAACTAATGACAGCAACCGGGTCAACTGGCGCATCAGCCCCAACATCAACCGCAACATCAACCGCAACATCAACCAATCCCGATGTTGCGCCATCGACGATAAAGAACAGCGACTGGAGCTCGGGGTATGTCTGGTTCGCGAGGGCCTCTACCGCTTCTCGAAACCAGGCTCCGGGTTGGCAGACCACCATGGCCGCCACCACAGGAGGGGCCGCAGTGGTCCTGAGCGACCCGTCTCCTTGAAACTCACGATCATCGGGATTTATCACGGCGTAAATAGGCTAGTTGCCCCCTGGCTTAGCAGTCCCCCCTACCAACAGACAGATAATTGTGCTCATTGCTTGCAATAGTTAGCACCGCGAGATACAATTTTACGCACGTACCCCAAGCGCAGTTCATACTGCCGTTGACAAGGAGCCCATCATGAAGATTCCCGGAATCGACCTCACCAAGTTAGATGTCCAAGCCGTCACCTCCCGACTCCCGCACATACCCACCGACAAAGTTGTGACGTTGGCAAAAGATGCCGCATACACCACCGTCGGATTTGGCGTATTGGCTTTTCAGAAGACTCAAGTGCGCCGTCGTGAATTCACGGAAGAGA
The DNA here is from genome assembly GCA_001438985.1 of Acidimicrobium sp. BACL17 MAG-120823-bin42. Lineage (GTDB taxonomy): Bacteria > Actinomycetota > Acidimicrobiia > Acidimicrobiales > Ilumatobacteraceae > UBA3006. The sequence goes on from LIAZ01000046.1 coordinate 6,033, forward strand.
TTCAAGCCAAATTGCCTGCAGTAGCAACAGAAGCAGTAACGAAGGCGACATCTGCACTCACTAACCTACGAGGGCTTGTCAAATTCACAAAACCATCCGCAAACGAAGAACACAACTAGTTCGCGCATCGCCCTTCCCGAGGGCACCACTTCTGTCGCTATTGGTTTATTCGTTGCAGGTATCTCTGCGTACATCTTTTTCAAGATCGGCCAGCAAGCATTAGGTCAAGATGGCTTTAAACCCATTGTTGCAATGTGGTTTATTGCCTTCGCTCTCGTTCCCGGTTTCTTTCTTCCCATCGAACAAGAGGTCAGTCGGGCAATTGCTCACCGGAGGGCAATCGGCCAGGGCGGGTTACCTGTGGTGCAACGCGTTTCGCAAATTGCGCTTGGAATATTTGTCGTTTTGTGCATTGGCGTCATTGCACTATCGCCACAACTGAATACAACACTGTTCGAAAACGAGTATTTCGTAACATGGTGTCTCCTGTTGTCATTTGCAACATATGCACCCATGCACTTGGCCAGAGGAATTTGCTCGGGCTCAGGAAGGTTTGGCGCTTACGGACTGATTATTGGTCTTGACGGTGCAGTGCGCGTGCTGGCGTGCGCCGTGTTGTGGATGCTTGGAGTAACGGCGGTAGGCGCATACGCCCTGACCATCGCACTGTCTCCAGTTTTGGGCGTGCTCATTGCCGGCGCAACAGGGAAACTTCATACCGAAGATGGTCCACCTGCGTCATGGGCCGAGGTAACGCCAAACCTTGGCTGGCTTCTACTGGGATCGTTGTTTGCTGCAGCTTTGGTCAATGCAGGTCCGATCACTGTCGACATCCTGAGCGCCGACTCGCCGCCGGAAACAGTGACTCGATTTGGTAACGCCGTAATTTTTGCGCGGATCCCGCTGTTTTTGTTTCAAGCAGTACAAGCAGCACTGTTGCCGCGACTTGCGCGACTGGCAGCGCAACGCCAACTTCCCGAGTTCAAGCGTGGGCTTCGACAACTACTGATTCTGGTCGTTGGTGTCGGAATTGTCGGCACCATTGGAGCCTTTATGTTTGGGCCATGGTTGCTTGACTTGGTGTACGAAGGTGGAATTGATCGTCGCACCATGACGTTATTGGCGTTTGCCAGTGCGCTGTATATGTTGGCATTGGCGTTGGCTCAAGCAGTCATTGCACTCAGTGGCCATGCCCTCGTTGCCGCAGGATGGTGCGCAGGGTTCATCACCTTTGCACTCGTTGCCTGGCTATCAAGCAATGACCTCTACCTGCGGGTAGAGCTTGCACTCGTTGCAAGTTCCGTGGTGTCGCTCGTGATTTTTATTGCCACGCTGAGTTCGCGGATGAATAACGGGGCAATCTTCGACGAAGCATCAGTAATCGATGCCTTTGCAGAGCGACCGCTCGACTAGATCAATACCTACTTATTGGCGAGTCGGTTGGCCTCATATGCAAGGTCGTGATCGACCATCATCTGCACCAACTCATCAAAGCTCACCTCAGGCTGCCATCCAAGCTTGGTTTTGGCCTTCGCGGGATCGCCAATCAGCAAATCCACTTCTGCGGGGCGAAGGAACTTAGCATCGTGACGAACATAGGGCCTCCAGTCGCCAAGACCCACCTTGTCAAAAGCCAGCGTTAGGAACTCTTCAATTGAATGCGTCTCGCCCGTCGCAATGACATAGTCATCTGGCTCGTCTTGTTGCAACATGAGCCACATTGCCTTTACGTAGTCACCCGCATAGCCCCAGTCGCGCTTTGCGTCCGTGTTGCCTAACACCAACTCTTTGTCGACACCAAGCTTGATGCGTGCTGCAGTATTGGTGATTTTGCGCGTGACGAACTCGAGCCCGCGACGTGGACCTTCGTGATTAAACAAGATACCCGAGCATGCATACAGCCCATAACTCTCGCGATAGTTCATCGTGATGTTATGGCCGAACACTTTGGCCACCCCATATGGCGAGCGCGGATGAAACGGTGTCAGCTCGGTTTGAGGAACTTCGCGAACCTTGCCGAACATCTCTGACGATGACGCTTGATAGAAGCGAATCGGGTTGTTCTGAGCGCCACCCACAATTCGCACCGCCTCGAGCGCGCGCAACACGCCAAGGCCCGTGACATTTGCAGTGAGCTCGGCCTGGTTAAACGACATGGCCACGAACGAAATAGCACCGAGGTTGTAAAACTCGTCGGGCTGGACATATTCAAGAGCCGTCACCAGGCTGGTGAGATCGGTGAGGTCACCGGGAACAATTTCAATAAATGGGAACTCGTCGCGCAACATTTCGGCACGAGGGTTGTTCTGCCCCTTCATCATGCCGTACACCTTGTAGCCCTTGCCGTGCAGGAACTCTGCTAGGTGTCGTCCGTCTTGACCAGTGATTCCTGTAATAAAGGCTTTACGCATAATGAATTCAAATCTATCAGTACGATCACTTCCGTGATTGCTGTCTTGGCTGGTGGCGTGGGTGCCGCTCGATTTCTTAACGGGCTTCTGGATTCAGCAACTCCCGTTGTCGCCATAGTCAATACGGGC
>LIAZ01000047.1 GCA_001438985.1 Acidimicrobium sp. BACL17 MAG-120823-bin42
TCACCGGTTCCCGGTGGCATGTCGACCAACAAGAAATCTGGTTCATCCCAATACACATCGGTCAAAAACTGCTCAAGTGCCTTATGCAACATTGGGCCACGCCACACCACTGCTTGGCCTTCGGGTACGAAATAACCAATGCTGATGCAACGCACTCCCCACATTTCTGGCGGCAACAACATGTTGTCGATAACAACTGGTTCACGATCAGTACCAAGCATGCGTGGAATTGAATATCCGTAAATGTCCGCATCAACAATGCCCACCTTGTAGCCCTGCGCTGCCAATGCAACTGCGAGGTTTGTGGTGACACTTGATTTACCTACGCCACCTTTTCCAGATGACACCAAAATTGGTCGTGTCTTTGAACCTGGTTTCGCAAAGGAAATTTCGCGACCTGATGCATGTCCTTGTGCGGGCTGTGATCCTGCAGTTGCACCTGGGTTACCGTGCAACATCTCGCGCACCTTTGCGCGCTCTTCATCGGTCATCACACCAAAACTGAGAGCGACATCTTGTACGCCATCCAACGCGCGAAGTGCGGTACCAACACGATTTTGAATTTCATTTCGCAGTGGACAGCCTGCAATCGTCAGCACCACCGTGAGGCTGACTACACCACCCTTAATCTCGACATCGCGCACCATTCCGAGGTCGACAATCGAACGGTGGAGTTCCGGGTCCTCTACAGGGCGGAGGGCTTCAATGACTTGATCTGTTGTGGGGGTTGACATGGGGCTCCAATAATTTCCACTATGGCCATAGGTACAATACCTGTGTGTCGAGTAAGTCTGCCAACCTCACCTCAGGATCATTCACTGCACAGGTCTCTGCAATCACCTCTGCCTTTGGCGACCCGACACGGCGCGCCGTGTACTTGTTTGCTCGTGAGAGTGAGTCGGGTGTCACCGCTGCCCAAGTCGCCGAAAAATTCGCCGTTCATCCAAACGTTGCACGCCATCATCTCGACAAACTTTCTGCCGGTGGATACCTCGAAGTTGCAGTTGACCGCCATGAACGTGGTGGCGCTGGACGACCATCCAAGCTGTATCGCGCGGCCGAAGACACCACGTTGTCATTCCCTGTTCGCAGTGATGACTTAGTACTTTCACTTCTTGGCAAAACGCTTGCATTGCTTCCACCAGATAAAGCAGAAGCAATGGCCGAAGAGGTTGGTCAGCAATATGGTCAAGCAATGGCTGCAGGCATGAAGGGCGACGATCTTGCTGCAGGTCACAAATCGCTACGCGCCGCAATGCAGGCAGTCGCCGATGCACTCACCGCGCATGGTTTCGCCGCACACACCGACCAGCGCAACAATCAATTACGTATTGTCAGCAACCACTGCCCGTTCGGCGATGTTGCAATCGAGCATCCGGTGATTTGTGCAGTTGACAGAGGAATGGTCAAAGGCATGCTCACCGCAATTTATGGTGACACCTCTCCCGCCACTTCGGCATCGTTGCCGCAAGGCGACACATTTTGTGCCACCACGATCTAATTGATCGTTAGTCGCCCCAGAATCGTTGTTCTAAAAACGGATCACCATACATGTGATACCCGTTTTGCTCCCAGAATCCCGGCGCATCGGTTTCGCGAAGCTCAAGACCACGCAACCACTTCGGTGATTTCCAAAAATATAAATTAGGAATAAGCAATCGAACTGGTCCACCGTGAATTGGTTCGATGTCTTCGCCTTCGTACTCGTACACAATCATTGATTCATCACGCATGATGTCGGCAAGCGGCAGGTTGGCTGTGTATCCGTATTCGGCATGACCCATCACATATGCAGCGGCTGGATTTACTCCGGCGAGCGCAAACACCTCGTTTACTTTGACACCACGCCACGTGGTATCAAACTTCGACCACTTTGTTACGCAATGAATGTCTGTTGTGAGAGTGGTGGATGGAAGAGCTTTCACATCATCAAGCGACAACGTAATTTCATTGGTTACAGCACCAAAAATTTTGAGATTCCATTCGCCGGGTTGATATGTCGGTACTTCTCCAACATGAAGAACAGGGAAACGTTCGGTTAAATATTGCCCACTAGGCAAACGACTGTCGTCGTATCCGCGCTTAACTACATCTTCTCGGTTGCGATCAAAGAATCCCATACATCTCCTTGCACAAGTTTGCCCTATCTCGGCACTATATTCATCGTTGATGTCACTTTTTCTTGTCCGTCATGCAAAAGCTGGCAAACGAAGTCAGTGGGATGCAGAAGACTCGTTACGACCTCTCATCGCCGATGGACAAAAACAAGCCGAATCTATTGCTGAATCAATCGTGCGGTTGTCACCAACAGCATTGTTCTCAAGCCCGTACGTGCGATGCATACAAACCCTTCAACCACTCGCACAACTCACCGGACTCACGGTTCAATCCCACCAGTTACTTGCAGAAGGCGCCGATTTCATTGCCACCGTCGAGTGGATCCACACACTTCCAGATGGAACAGTGATGTGTAGCCATGGCGATGTCATTCCACAAGTGATTGATGCACTCGAACGACGAGGAATGGAAGTGAGCGGCTTTCGTGATTCACGAAAAGGCTCGGTATGGGTGCTTGATAAACATGGAGACAAGTTCATTGGTGGACATGCATGGCCACCGCATCGAGTTGATTGATTTATCCCGCTAGCGCGGCATCAACTTCTTCAACAATTCCCGTAACGAAATCCAACACTTCTGTGGGAGGGTTGGATGCCAAACAAATATCAAGTTGCTCTTTTGCTCCTACCGCATCTGCAGCAAGCCGAAAACGCACGATGCCAAGAAAGCAGTGCGCGTCTGGATAATCAGGGTCGACTGCGATTGCCTGCTCCAACCCTTGGAGCGACGTTGCGAGCGCAATGATTTTAATGTCGTCAGGTGCATCTCGTGATACAAGCGCAATCAACCACGAACGATACGTCAATGCCTCAACGTTGTCGGGGTCCAACTTAATGACTTCGCTATACAGTTCGACCGCCCTTTGCGGATCACTGAAGTTAATTGAACGTGCTTGGGCCAACAATGATGCAGTTGAGTCTTCTATTCCACCACTCGTCGATTCACCGGGCAATCGCTGACCAGATTGAGCAGCAACGAACCAGCCAGAACCAATCGCAAGAAACACCACTATCGCACTCACCACGATTCGTCGCGATGCAGACCGTGGCTTACTCGTACCGTTAAGAATTGTTCCAGCCTCAATCGCTTTGATCACATCTGCTGCACGCTGCGTGTAACCCGCCTTTAGGCCCTCGTAATCAATGTCGTCAATATCTCCTGCCTTGCGTTCGCGCTCTAAATCGCGCAATGAATCAAGCAAGAACTTTCGCTCCTCTTCTAGGCGTGCAAGCTCATCTGGATTGATCATGAGTTATTCAGCATTGCGTAGTGCTTGTTCAACCATCTCAATGTCGGCATCAGACACCGTGTTCGAGCCCGAGACACTCCACCTTCTAAAAGCAAAGACAAGTGTTCCCAACGCACATACCAATGCAAACACGGGAAGTACCCACACCAGTGCGTCTAGGCCAGTTGAGCGCGGCACAAGCAATACGCGACTCCCAAATCGAGCTTCCATAAATGCCACAATCTCATCGTCGGTCTTTTGACCACCAGCAACCTGACGCGCCACTTCAGCACGGATGGATTCGGCCGCTGATGCCCGAGAGACGTAGACACTTTCACCCTGACACGTCGGACATGCGATCACCTTCGTAATTGCATCGATGCGATCAGACTGAGTTTTAGGACCAGTGTCACGCGTACCCCCAAAGACAAGCAGAGCAATAGCAACCAAGGTAAGCAACAGCCATGTCCACTTGTTTTTTACAGAAGCCACGTTGCTCATGAACCAAACTGCGCCTTCAATAGCCCCAACTGCTCGTCCAACAAACCAGTCGTGATCGAACCTGCCACTCGCAACCGAACATACCCATTGGGATCAACGATCCAAGTCTCGGGCACCTGCGCAACACCAAATGCCACCGATATCGCCCCATCCGAATCACGCACCTTTTGCCAGTCACCACCGTTTTCAGCAAAGAACGCGCGAACCGCTTCATCGCTGTCGTCATTAATCACGGTGTACAACTCGGCCGGATTACTTGTTTGCGACTCACGCCCAGCAAATGCCACAAGTTCTGGGTGCTCGGCAATGCACGGCACACACGTTGAGTTAAAAAAGTTAAGAATCACCCAACTCCCTTTGCGATACGACAACACGAAGTTGTCACCGTCAAGCGTTGTTGTTGAAACAGCAGGTGCAGGTTGGCCAAGCAATGGCGAGTCGGCCTCGCTAGACGTGTTTGGGTCTGCAGAAACCAACACCCACAGAAACGCCAGCATCACCACACCAACAATCGATGCAATCACTGGTGCTAAGCGCTTACGTGCAACTACTGAATCGGTCGACACATCACTCATGACTTCACCAATAGATCATCAACGCCATCGTCAGATGTTGGAGCGGTCGGTTTCCGTCGGCGACCTGGAAATGCAGCAAGCACAGTGCCTAACGCCATCAGTCCGCCTCCGATCCATAGCCACAACAACATTGGCTTAATGAACACCTTGATTCGTGCAGTATCCGAGCCCGGTCGGATTGGTGGTTCGAGCGTGAGATACACATCGCTGGCCAACCCCGTCCTCACCGATGGAGTTCCGACAGTCATGCCTTGTTTTAGATACCGCGTGATTGCAGGCGCGTACGCTTTTCCGCCATCAACAATGACACGGGCCTTGACCGAAAACACCCGTTCAGTTTTTTCTTCAACGACTTCAACCAGTTCAAACGTGTGACCACTAAACGATGCGACTTTCCCGACTTCAAGGTTGAGTTCTTGACTGTGCGTGAAACTATTTGACGCAGCAAGTGCAACCGAAATAATAATCACTCCAAGATGCACGATCATTCCGCCATTTGCGCGACCAACTAACCCACGCAACCCCTGACGTCGCGTTGCCAACACCACCTGGCGAAGCGCAGACCCTGCAGCAAAGCCACCCATTGCGAATGTCAGTAGTGGCGCGAACCCCGTCGCGCCCACCAGCACGCTTCCTGCTAACGCCAACACTCCACACCATGCCGGCCAAAATAGTCGTGTTGACAACAACTCTTGTGATGCTTTACGCCACGGCAACACAGGAGCAATCGCCATGATGGTCAGCATCGTGATGCCGATTGGAATGGTCAGTCGGTCAAAAAATGGTTCACCAACGATGATCGTGCGATCTTGCAAGGCTTCAACAACAAGCGGGAACACTGTGCCCAGCAAAACAACAAACGCGAACACACTGAACAACACATTGTTTGCCAAAAACGCACCTTCACGCGAAAGCGGTGAATCAATACTTCCTGGCGAATGCAAGCGGTCACCCCGCCATCCAATGAGCCCAACTGAAACCACGACGATCACTGCAAAGAATGCCAACAACCATGGTCCGATCGGGCTTTCGCTAAACGCGTGAACGCTGTTGAGTACGCCAGACCGAGTAAGGAACGTTCCTAAAATTGTCAAACTAAATGTCGCCACTAACAACGACAAGTTCCACACGCGCAACATTCCTCGTCGCTCCTGGACTAACACCGAGTGAATGTAAGCGGTTGCAGTAATCCACGGAAGCAACGATGCATTCTCTACCGGGTCCCAAGCCCACACGCCGCTCCAACCAAGTACCTCATAACTCCACCACGAACCAAGAATGATTCCAAGTGTGAGAAACCCCCAGGCAAACAATGTCCATCTACGTGTTGCCAACAACCATCCTTCGCCAACTCGACCAGTAATCAGCGCCGCAATCGCAAAGGCAAATGGCACGGTCATTCCTACGTAACCCAAATACAGCAATGGCGGATGAAACATCACCAGCAAGTGATTCTGAAGCAACGGGTTTGGTCCCGGTCCATCAAACACTCCTGGCGCTCCAGCCCCAAATGGATTTGCAGGCCCAAACGAAAGCACAAAGAAAAACAGTGAAACGATAAACATGACGCCAAGCGCATAACGCGACAGCACGTCATCCATCTTTTTGCGCAACCAATATGCAACCGCCAACGTGTAACCCGCCAAGATCAGCACCCACATCAAAATCGAACCCTCAAGTGCGCTCCATACCGCAGCAAAGTTGTACAGAGCAGGAGTTGAATTGCTTCCTACTTTTTGAACGTATGCAAGGGAATAATCACGGGTGATCATTGCCCATTCCATGACCGCAAAAGCACCCACGCTTGCACCAAACACAAGCATTGCGAACCGAGGAACTAATTTTGCAACTGCTTGGTCACGCTGACGCGCACTCGTAATCGCAGCCACTGCTCCAAACAGTGAGCCAACAATGCCAATCAGCAACAACGCGCGACCGAGCGCGCCGTTTATCCCACCTGCTGCGAACATGGTGCCACCTCGGATTCGGAAATACGATCTGCGTTTGCTGCTTCGTACTCATTCGAGTGACGAACCTCAATACGGTTGGCCTCAAAAGTGTCACCCTGTAGACGCCCATGCGCAACAACTGGAATACATTCCTGAAAAATTCCGCCAGGGTCGCCGTCATAAATCACATCAATGGTTTTGTTATTAAACACAAGTGAAAATGTCGTTTTGTTTGCTGATTCGGATATCGAGCCTTCGACAACATTTCCCTGAACGCGCAATCGTCGATCCTCTTCGCAGCCAACACGACTTCCGATTTCATCAACATTGCAGTAAAAGTCAATTGCAGAAGTCAGAAACTGCGAAACGATAAACCCACCTGCAGAAACTACGACAACGAGCATCGCAACATAACGCCACTTCTTTTTTGCCTTTGTGCGCGGAGCCAAAGGTGCATTGTCGGACGATGTACGCGGGGTTAAGTCCACGGTTTGTCCTTATCTGCAACGTTGCGAGACAATTCGCGACCCTCTTTCAGGGTGTACACAACAGCCGAAACAATAAGTGCAAACGTAATTGCATATGTACCGAATACATACCCTGCGTGATTCACGACGATGCCTCCTGCAAGCGATCAGCCATCGCAACTTCTAAAGCACTTGCCCGCTGTGCGTCGTGCATTGCCATGATTCGCTGACGGTGTGAAACCAACCAGGCAAACAGCACGCTAAACCCGAAGACTCCGAACAACAGGGTGAACAACATGATTCCGTCCATTTTGATGTCGCCATCTGGACTCAACACTGACGCCTCTTGGTGCAACGAGCGCCACAGCACAACACTGAAGTGCACTAACGGAATCTCCAACACTGCAAGCAATGCAACCACTGATGAACGTCGGGCTCGCTGGTGAGGCGATCCACCTAATCCGCGCACTGCCAAATAACCAAGATATGTGACAAATAAAAAGGCTGTTGTTGTCAGACGTGGGTCCCACACCCAGAAGGTTCCCCACGTAATCCGACCCCACAAACTTCCACTGATCAATGTGAGGGCCATAAACGCCACGCCAACTTCTGCAGAAGCACCAGCCACTCGATCAAAGCCCATTGAGTGCTTCTTGCCGAGCAACCAACATGCCGAGGCAACTCCCGTGACAATAAACGCCAAGTACGCAGTCCACGCTGTTGGTACATGCACATACATAATGCGAACGGCATCACCTTGCACAACATCTTCAGGAGTGAAGAACAATCCGCCGACCAGCACCCAGCCGAGCGCGATAAGTGCAAGCACGCCATATAGACGTGTGGCCTGCGTGCCTACTCCCTTAATCGCTGGCAGTTCAGTTGTTGTCATGTGTAACCCTCAACGTTCGTAGCACTCAATCATTCCTCAATGAGCGAGCCAAAGGACAGCAGGCCACCCAAACCAAACACCGCAGCAAAGACTGCCAACACCGCCACCCAAGGCCACCCTTCGGAGACCGTTACCCCATTACTCGTAAACGCTGCTTCAGTAGCGCGCGTTGCGCTAATCAAAACCGGCGCAACAACGGGGAGCAATAGCAGTGGGAGCAATGTTTCGCGCCCACGTGCGCCTGCAGTCAAGCCGCCATACAGAGTACCTACGAACGCCAAACCAGCCGTAGCGCTCACCACACAAGTGACCAACAGCACTAACCCCGAGCCCCCCAGATTCACCCGGTACAACACCACGGCGGTCAAGAACAGGACCACTTCAAGTGCGATCAATTGCACAAACAACGAAATTGATTTGCCAAGGAAAATTCCTTGCGGGTCGACTCCCGCAACACGCAGTGAATCCAACGCTCCATCCGAAACTTCGATTGCAAACGAACGTTGCACCAAAATGAACAGCGAAAAGATTGTTGCCAGCCATACCAACCCGCCCGCAACATCTTGCAGCACATCATCGCTGTCAAGAGCGAAAGCAAACATCACCATGACGAGGCCAGAAAATGGCAGCACCTGATTGGTCACGATGCGCGACCTCAGTTCAATGCGCAAATCCTTCACCGCAACGGCTCGAGCAATCCGAGATACCGACATCGTCACGAGACACCTCGAACATGTCCTGCAACAAGAGCAACCGTACGACTAG
>LIAZ01000048.1 GCA_001438985.1 Acidimicrobium sp. BACL17 MAG-120823-bin42
CGATCTGGAATCACCATGATGTATTGCCCCTCATACCCGGCTGCAACAAGGCTGTTGCGTTCGCCAGGAAGCGTCCACCAATGCGCCCCGTACCCCAACCCCGTTTCTTCGTCGAACACGTGCTGAGCTCGTGCGTGATCCACCCAACCTTCAGGCAGAATTCGCACCCCGTTGCATACTCCGTCGCGAAGGTACAGCAAACCAAACTTGGCAAAATCACGAGCTGTTGCAAACATGTAAGACGATCCAATAAATGTTCCTGCAGCATCAAACTTTGGACTCGCACTCATTCCCAGCGCATCAAATAATCGAGCTTGCATAAACTGCTGGATGCGAACATGTGATCCAGGTGTATCACCCAATGCATTTCCCAATAATCGAGCAACGATGTTTGTGGTACCCGATGAGTACACCCAAGATGTTCCAGGTGGTGAAACCAACGGTTGGGCAATCGCGAACGCAGCGGTATCTTCCTTACCCGTTCCAAATAACATCTTGATCACATCAGAGGAGTCGCCATCGACATAATCCTCTACCCATGACAGACCTGATCGCATCTCAAGCAAATGTCTCAGTGTTATCTCACTTCGTCCATCGTGTGCCCACTGTGGCAGGCCAGTCGGTGAATCGATATCGAGGATCCCATCTTGGACTGCGATACCAACGAGCGCATGCGTCATGCTCTTTGCCATCGACCACGAAATGAGAGTCGTTTGTGCCGTCACATCTGGACCGTATATCTCTGAAACCACTTCACCTTGATGCATCACTAGTTGAGCAAGTGTCACATTGTCGTTTGTCATTTCTGGGCTTCCAAAAACTTGGCAATGCACAGCACCTCGTCAATGACGTCGTTACGCAGTGCGCCAAACTCATTGCTTGCACTTTGTGGAGGGATAATCGCATCGCGAACTGTTTGGCTTACACCGTCAAGTGGCGTAAACATTTGATCGGCATAACGCGTGGAGGCAAGTACTCCATGATCAATCTCGTAGACAATGTTGTTAAAACGGAGCGAAAAACTTCCTCGCTCACATAATTGCACTGCCTGGTTATATCGCCGCATCACCGTATTGAAAGTCTGGATTCGGTCACGAAGGTATGCGGCTTCTTCATATCGCTGTGCCTCGGAGTGCGAATTCATTCTTTCAGTCAGTGCATCAAGCACGAAAGCGCTATTACCTGTGAGGGCATCGGCCGCCAACCGCACAACATTGGCGTATGACTCTGGGTCTGCAGTTCCCGAACACGGACACTGCGCAAGACCCAATCGCGCCGCCGAACACACGGGTGCACCTTCTGGCGCCACATACTTGCGCCCCATACGTACGGTGCAGCGGCGAAGTGGGATGACCGACTCAATTGCATCCACCACCTCGGTTGCCATGTTGCGAGTAGAGATAGGGCCGATACAGAGGCCCTTTGCCGATGGTGTTTTTGAAACCAATAAACGAGGCCACTCTTCATCGAGCGTTAAGCGCACGTAGCAATACTTTGCGGTGCGTGTACCCGCGTGGTTGTAGCGAGGGCGGAGCCTGCCAATGATCCGCAATTCAAGAATTTCGGCAGTCAAGATGTCGGGGGTTTGAATATATTCGACGCCCTGCATCAATTTGAGCAATGAACCCACTTTGGTGCGGGATTCGTTGGTGCCGAAGTAACTTCGCACGCGCGAGCGGATATTGCTTGCCTTACCCACATACAACACTTCACCTTGCGCATCGGTGAACATGTACACACCTGTGGTTCGCGGAAGCTGCTCGGTGAACTTCAACTTCTTTGCTTGAGGATGTGCACCAAGTTTTGGCAGCGCGATGAGGTCGTTTAAGTCGAAGACCCCAAACCCTGCCGCACGCTCGATGAGGTAATGCAGCAAGTCGCCCGTTGCAAGCACATCATTGATGGCCCTGTGTGCAGGTTGATGGCGTAGCCCAAGAGACTCAGCAAGCGTTGACAACTTGCAGTTGGGCACTTCGCTGCGTACAAGCCGACGAGCAAGTGAAACGGTGTCGATCACTTTGTTGGTGAGCCGAGGCCGGCCATCACGCTCGAGCGACGACTGGATAAAGCCCATATCGAATCTTGCATTATGCGCAACGATCACAGAATCACCGATGAACGCAACCAGATCATCGAGTACCTCTTCAATGGGTGGCGCATTCATCACCATGATGTCGGTGATGCCTGTGAGCATGACGATGAAAGATGGGATCGCACAACCGGGATTAACCAGTGTGGTGAACCGCGCAATCTCTTGGCCACCCTGATACTTCACTGCACCGATTTCGGTGATGCCGCCAACCTCTGCCGACGAACCAGCTGTTTCTAAGTCGAGAACGCAAAACACCACGTTGGACAATGCCGGGCTTGCATCGTCGAGTGAAAGTTGCATGATTTACCGAGTGTAATTCTCGATTCGAGTGCAGATCTGATCGATATCTGCAAAATCATGGCTGACCACCAGGGCACTCACCCCTAATCGATTGAGGTGCTCTCTGATGCACAGGCGCACACCATTGCGTGATTCTTCGTCAATTGCCGATAGCGGCTCATCAAACAGGACCACGCTTGGATTACCAATTAATGCGCGCACAATAGCCACACGCTGACTTTGCCCGCCCGACAGCGTTGTTGACAACTGATATGCGACATCGGCAACACCAAATTGTTCAAGTAGCTCGAGCGCCAACGTTTTTGCCTCGCCACGCTTCATTCCTCGCACCACCAACGGGAGCGCAGCATTATCTACAGCCCTCAAAAACGGCATCAGTGCGTGATCCTGAAACACCATTCCAATATTTCGCAACTCGGGCAATGCAAAAAGACGTTGTGCAGGTTGATCTACCATCACGCCATTGAGGCTCAGCTCTCCAGATCCAAGAGCCGACAAGCCTGCGATCGTACGTAGTAGCGATGTCTTACCGGTTCCGTTTTGTCCGACCACACCGACGATCTCGTTGCCAATTTCGAGGTCAAAATGTCGACTGAACTCGCCAGCCACGACGGTTCCATGCAGCGAGATCATCGCGAGATACCGCCAATCCACTTATCACGCAAACCAATCAGCACCGCTACACACACTGCAACCAACAGAAAGCTCAATGCATACGCCCCCTCAGGGTTGCTTTCCAACATCGTGTACACGGCAAGCGGCGTAGTTTGGGTGCGCCCCTCAATATTTCCTGCAAACGTGATTGTTGCACCAAACTCGCCTAGTGCTCTGGCCCACGCAAGCATCAATCCAGCAACAAGAGATGGTCGAAGCATCGGCAGCACAACACGCCTGAATCGAGCAAAATCAGACGCACCCATTACCGCAGCGGCTTCTTCGTATCGCGTATTGATTGAACGAAGTCCACCTTCGAGTGCAAGCACGAGGAAAGGCATTGCTACAAATGCTTCGGCAATGATCACGCCCCAGATGGAATAGGTCAATTGAATACCAAAGACTGAATCGAGCACCCCACCGAGCAAACCATTGGTCTTTCCGTATACGCCAAGCAGTGCCACTCCACCAACAACGGGCGGGATGACCATTGGTAGCAACACCAGTGCACGCACAACCCGCCGCAGTCGAAACTGCATCCGTGCAAGACACCATGCCAGAGGAAGACCAATGATCAGCGCAAGCAACGTTGCACTTAATGAGGCATACAGCGAAATTCGCAGTGCTTCACGGCTTGACGACTGTGTCAACTGATCCCACAGTGTCGGCCATGAAACACGTCGCAACAATCCCACAATCGGTAGCGCCAGGAATGTAACGCCCAAGGCAGCGCCCACCTGCACAAAACGTGGGGTACGTGCTCCAACGGTTGTCATTTACGGAGCCTGAAAACCGTAGGACGAAAGAATCCGCCTGCCCTGTGATGACAGTACAAAGGCAACAAACCTCTCCGCTACCACACTCTGCTTGCTAGCACGAATGACACTGATGCCATATGCGGCCTTGATATTTGTTGCTCCTGGAATTGCGATAACGCGCACCGTTTTCTTTGCCGACAACGCATCTGTTGCATAAACAATTCCTGCATCAGCGTCACCATTTGCCACAGCGTTAAGCGCTGCGGTCGCATCGACTCCACGCGTAATTTTGGATTCTGCAATCATGACGCCAGATCTCGAAAGCAATTGTCTTGCATATATTCCACAGGGTACGTTTTTTGCACACAGCGAAACAGTTCCGGCTTTGTTGAGATCTGTGATTGATGTGATGCCCAATGGGTTTCCTGGTTTCACAATAAGTTGCATTGCGTTGCGGGCAAATACCTTTGGCAAGCCCACCACAGCTCTTTTAGCCCGCAATCTGTAGAAGCTCGTCAGGTCTGCTGCGGCAAGTACGTCTGACGGTGCACCCGATTGGATCTGATTAACCAAACTTGACGACGATGCAAAGTTGAATCTGATTTTTACCGCTGGGTTCATTTGTTCAAATTGCTTACCCAACTCTTTATAGGCCACAGCCAGCGAAGCTGCAGCCGACACCGTGATCGTGGTCTTCTTTGCCTCAACCCCACGTGCATCAACCTGAGCGCATGCACCAAGATTCACTGACGCAGCAACCAGCAAGCAGCCTGACAATCGGGCTAAAATAGTCACAGTGAGACTATACACGCCTTCAGTTCTTGACCATATTGTGTTGGCGCTCATCTGCGAGAAACCTCGACATGGTTTTGCAATCTCAAAGGAACTTGATTCTGATGAATCTTTGGTGGCCGTACTGAATGTTCGCCGCCCCTTGGTGTACCGATCTATCAACAGCCTGGAAGCAGCAGGGCTGATTAGACCGACCAAGACTGAAGCAGGTGTGCAGGGTTCGAAACGAACGGTGTACTCCCCAACCGCCCGAGGAAAAACCACAAATTTACAGTGGCTAAACAGCATCGTTGAGCATCCACGAGATGCGCGAATTGAACTTCTTGCAAAGTTTGTACTTCGCAGTAGATCCAGAATGTCCAACACTTCCCTGGCCAAGAAGCAGCGGGACCTGTTCACCAAGTTTGCCCAAGAATTCAAGGTCAAAGAGAAGACCGCAGCGGCAAACACCAAACTTGTCGCCCGCTGGAGGTACGAGTCAATAACAGCCATGATTCGGCTTCTCGACTCGGTGATTTCCCCATAATTATCTAGAGTTGGCGTTGTCAAGGAGAACCGTGTGATCAATGAAGTAATCGATAAGTGGCACCTTCATATGAAAGGTCAACTTCCAGGTGGGCTCGATGAACTCCTTGATGACGACGTGGTGTTCATCTCTCCCATTGTGTTCACCCCTCAAGAAGGCAAAGCAATCACCAAGTTGTACTTGCAGGCCGCTGGGCAAACACTTCCAGGCGAGAAGAAATCGTCTGGCTCGCCAACCAACGATGACAAGTCGTTTCGCTACATCAAGGAAGTGATCAGTGGAAGCACCGCAGTGCTCGAATTTGAAACATATATTGAAGGTAAGTACGTAAATGGCATTGACATGATCACATGCAATGACAAGGGAAAGATTGTTGAATTTAAAGTAATGATCCGACCATTGCAGGCGATCAACTTGGTGCATAAGCAAATGGGCGAGATGCTCGAACGCATGAAGCCTTAACGAAGTAACCTATAAGCATGAGTTCACACGACGAAGACCACTCCAGCCACCGCACCGGCCTACTTCGTGCGACGGTGCTTGGTGCTAACGACGGCATCATCAGCACCGCATGCTTGATCCTCGGTGTAGCCGCAGCCACTTCTGAGCGATCCACGATCCTGACCGCAGGGATGGCTGGCCTTGTTGCTGGTGCAGCCAGCATGGCTCTTGGCGAATACGTTTCTGTCAGTTCACAACGTGACTCCGAGCAATCAGATATCGCCAAGGAAATGTGGGAACTAGAGCACACTCCCGAAATCGAACTAGCCGAACTCGCTGGTATCTATCGAAAAAAGGGCTTGCCGCAAGCACTTGCCAACGAAGTCGCAGTCGAACTCACCAAGCATGATGCTCTCAAAATTCACCTTGCAGAAGAGCTGGGTATCCACGAAGCGACGCGGGCTCGACCCCTGCAAGCAAGTGTTGGCTCCGCTGTGTCGTTTTCTGTTGGTGCCGCAATTCCATTGATCGCCGTTGCACTGTTTAGCGAATCACTGCGCTTCGTTGGAACGATTGGCGTCGTTGTGCTCACTCTCGTTGCTTTGGGCGTTTCCAGCTCGTTATACGGCGGTGCACACCCTGCTCGCCCTGTACTTCGCGTGGTCGTCGGTGGCCTGATCGCCATTGCCCTCACCATGGCGGTGGGCAGCCTATTTGGCGCTGCGGTTGCCTAACGCGTCTGCACGGATACCACGCACACGCTGCCACTTTCTAACGCCAACGAATGCGAATCGCATTCGAGTAGTGCATCGTGACGCTCGAGCATGACCAGTGTTTCGTCACACTGAACACGCGCGGGTCCATTCACCGCCACGATGATGCTCGTACTCGCTAGTGCACCCGCTTGGTGCACGATGTGCATTGCACCAGTTGCATCTTTTCTTCGAACCATCAAGTTGATATCGGTGATCGGACCATCAATAAGGGCTGCTTCAGTAATTGCTTCTCCCCTAAATTGGACTACTTGCAAGGGATGACACTGCAACTTCTTGCGATCGACCGATAACACCATGCCCGCACCTTCGACTACAACAAGTGAGCGATTGACACAATCAATACGTGAAAATGGCCCGTCTTCATTAACGGGAGCCATTGCCAACCGCCAGGACCATTCGTCGCTACTGTTGCGATCACTCGCGATCTCGTAACTGGTGCCTCGACCGTTAGCCCACGGCATTGCGACATGCTCGTTGCTTGGCTGAATGATCACCGATGCAACTTACACCTGACACACACATCTAGTATTGCTCCGTTATGTCCGTGAACCAGCGCGCCTCAGGAACGTTGTTTGTCATGGCATCAAGCCTCGGTTTTGCCGTTGTACCAACGATTACCAAGACCGCCTACGACGAAGGCGCCAATGCGCTTGGCGTCATGACCCCTCGATTCATCCTCGCAGCGATATTGATTACTGTTATTCGCCTCGTGTTCGGCAAAAAGGAAGGTTGGCCCGAGCTCAAGGTGATCATCGCCATGCTGTTAATTGGCGCCATCGGTTTCACATCTGTGTCCCTGCTGTATTATCTCGCCATTGACCAAATTGATTCCAGCCTGGCCATTGTGCTGTGGTACGCGTATCCAGTCGTCGTGCTGCTCCTGGCCTGGATCTTCGAAAAGAAGCGTCCCTCGGCAAGCATTGTCATCCCATTAATTCTCACCTTGACCGGAATCGCCATTTCAGCCGGGCAAGTAAAAGGCGGCAACACCACCGCCATCATTCTTGTTGTCTCATCATCGCTTATCTATGCCTTTTACATCACGGTGCTCTCCAAGGTGACACAGAAAATGAGCCTGCTCACGGGAGCCTCGATACTTAATATCGGTACCTCAATCGGTTGCATCACAGTTGGCTTATTCTCCACCAATTCGTTTGCACCTGTATTCCCGACCAACACCAAGGTGTGGCTGTTGATTGCAGGCGCAGCAGTGGTTGGCACCACGCTTCCATTCCTCTTTTCACTCGCAGCACTTCAACGCATCCCACCTGGCATGTACTCGGTCATCGACACACTCGAACCGGTATGGCACATCATCATGGGTGTCATTTTCCTGGGAGAGATAATGACCAACAATCGAATTATCGGTGCGGCACTTACCGTTGGTGGACTGCTTCTGTTCTCCGCACTCGAAGTGCGCGATAAAGATGCATCATCACCTGTGAGTATTTAATAGATCGGATTACTCACAACGAGATCTGGTTCAGCCTGATCGAAAAACCGTGCCACCATTGCCCCACTCGACCAGTCAGCAGCGTTGGGGTCGGAAAGTCTTTGTGCAACAAAATCAGTTCGGTTAAGAACGTTCTAGTACATGGCCAACAAACTTGGCTTCGCTGATGCCCTAAGCCCATTTCCTCTGGAATGCATCTGCCGTTAACTCGCCAGTTTGACTATTCGCCATTCGTTCAGTAACTTTTGAAATGCAAGTTACAACCAACTATAGAAAAGGAGAATGTAATGGCAATGACATCACAAGTGACAACATGGCGAGTGAACCCGGGGCGAGGTGCAGACTTTTTGACTGGTGTTGCAGAGGCGAAAAAACTGCATTTGAAGATGGGTGCTGACCAAGTTTGGGTGACCCAGCACGTGAGCGGCGGAAACCCTGGCACTATCAGTTACATGTTGGTTTTTGAAAGCGCCGAAAAGTGGGGCAAGTTCGCCGATGCAGCAAGCACCAACACAGAGTGGCTGGCGTTTTGGGCGAAGGTTCAACAGAATCCGTCGGCAGTAATTGTTGACCAGTCAATGTATTCAGACCTCGGAATATAGAGCGACTTCACC
>LIAZ01000049.1 GCA_001438985.1 Acidimicrobium sp. BACL17 MAG-120823-bin42
GCGTTTCCGGAGATCGTGCATGGACACAGTTGGTTGCAATCTCCCCACAGTGGCGACGACAAGGCATTGGTTCTGCACTTGCACGTGGGCTTGAAGAACGACTGTTGCACCTTGGGGTACGAAAGATCTCGGCACTGCTTGGACCAGGAGAAGTTGGAGAACAAGCACTCATTAATCGCGGTTTTGTCGCTACCACTGGAATGGTGCTGTACGAAAAATATTTGTCATTTGAGCCTGGAGATGTTCGAACTATTGATAAATGGGGTGGACAGATTCTTGATGGCGAATTATGGGACCAAGCGGCAGGCATGGAACGTGAGAAGTCGTTAATCGACCAACGCATCGTCGCACCGTTATCAAACCCTGCACTTGCCGCTCAGATTGGATTACGCCCACCCGCAACTGCGTTGATGTTTGGGCCCCCAGGAACCGGAAAAACAACATTTGCTCGAGCCTTGGCTGGTCGACTTGGTTGGCCATTCGTCGAACTGTTGCCTTCAAAATTGTCAAGCGGTGAAGGAACATTGGCCAACGAGTTGCGTGAAGCATTTTTAGAACTCAGCCGTCTTGATCATGTCGTCATATTCATTGATGAGTTTGATGAAATTGCACCAGCCCGCGAAAGCCGACCAGCATCTGCTGGCGTTGTCAACGAATTATTGAAGTTGATCCCCGACTTCCGACGTAGACCAGGCAAATTACTTATTTGTGCAACCAATTTTGTCGAAGCAATTGACCCCGCAGTGATGCGACCAGGCAGATTTGATTTACTCATCGGGATAGGGCCACCTGATCAACAAGCACTCACGGCCTTGTGGGAACGCGCCTTGGCAACGATGAACTTGGAATCCAATATTGACGCTTCGAAACTTGCGAAACAGAGCGACGGGTTTACACCAGGCGATGTTGACTTGGCATCCCAACGGGCAGCTGCCGAAGCCTTTGCCCGAGCACGTGCAGAGTCTCAACCTGCCATAGTTCGGCTCACTGATTTAACTACTGCCATCAATCGCACTACGCCATCAATCACGCCCGACATGGTGAATATCTTCACCCACGAAGTCACCAAATTTGAACGTGTCTAACTGCAATACGGGATTGATTTGCTGTGTTACCGTCACCTTGAAGGCAAGAACAGCAGATTTCTACTACAGAATGGGATAAATATGTTACGTAAACTCAAGTCATTGGGATTCAGTGCAAATCTTTCATACGCACTCGGATTCTTGTCAGTTATTGGCAGCATTGTTATTTGGTTCACACAAGGTGGAACAGATGTTGAAGAAGCACGCGCACAGGGCGAGCGTTTCGGAATCTTTGTTGGCCTTTGGGCACCGACGTTCATGGCCATTGGAAATGGCATCGACAACTTGTCAGACGATAAATAATCCTGACAGAGGTTGGTTATAAGCGCATCGCACTTGCAGTGAATACTGCAAGTGCGACTGCAATAACCACCACTGGACCTACAAACTTCATGACGTTTTCCATAATTGCACTCTAGACCCCTTATTTCCTCGCCAATGCCCAACCTGATGAGCCTCACGCTAAGTAACGCTTCGCCACTCTTCTTCCGACCAATGCTTTCGTAATTCTTCGGTTACAAAGTCAGTCACCCATCTGACTGTGTCGATCCAAGGAAACTCCTGAGACATCACTTCAGTAAATGCCATGCCTTGCAACAGCAATGCCGCATCATCAATGCCCAATAAAACACCTTCGTCTTCTCCGGGTGCCATGAGCCGCGACTCTAAGTCCAAGATTTTTTCGGAACTCCACCCGTATGCGCCTTCACCTTCAAATAGCTGGTCGAGCATGATCCCAAGTATTTGAGATAACGCCAAGACAGCATCGTGTTCTAAGAGCACCAAACGAGGTTGTTCCATAGAGCAATTCTTGCTCCTCAAAACGGCACTTGACAGCCAAAGCACCACTTATGTAACAATTCGGGTGCCAACTTCGGTTGTCCTTGCACACATGTGCCATATGAACCCAACTGCATTAGGAACACTCATGGACAACGAATTTCTCGATCAGGTCGACGAAGACCTCAATGACAAATCACATGAACCAGCCACTAGGGGTGATGTTCGGAATCTCGCACTTCGGGTAGAGCTACGAATTGTGAAATCTGAATCGAAACTCATTGAGCAAATGAACACCACTGGATGGAAGTTCTTCGCAGCCACAATTGGCACCATGGGAGCAATGTTCACCGTTTTTGCAATGTTGATTACTTCTTCGTTGAAGTAATTACTCGTTTGAGTTTGCAGCCTCTGCTTCAGCAATCTGCTTGCGGACATCGTCCATATCTACTTTGCGGATTGCATCAATCAATTGGTCAAGCGATGCAGCAGGCATCGCGCCAGGCTGGCTAAACAGCATCACACCATCACGGAAAGCCATGATTGTAGGAATTGATTGAATACCCATGCCGCCTGCAAGTTCCTGATTGTTTTCGGTATCAACTTTGGCAAAACGAATGTCTGCATTGGCTTCTGCGGCCTTTTCAAAAATTGGCCCAAACATTTTGCATGGCCCACACCACTCTGCCCAGAAATCGACCAGAGTGATTCCATCAGCCATAACTGTTTCTTCAAAGGTTTCAAGTGTGAGGTTGATGGTTGACATGTCTGATCCTGTTCTGTTGTTGTTAATTATTCTTAATTTGTAACAACGGGAAGTCCGGTTTTATTCGCCGCATTATCCAATGTTTCGAGGTCTATTACATCCGTAAATCCATTGTCCTTAAGGATTGAATGGGCAACACCAGAGCGCCTACCCGTGCGGCAATACACGATGTATGACTTTGATGGGTCCAAATTGGCAAACTCAGCCTCAAAAACCCCGCCCTCAAGATCCATATTTATGGCACCCTCAACATGACCGTCAGCAAATTCTGCTGGGGTACGCACGTCAATGATTACCGAATCAGCCTTAATTGCTACATCGCTTGTCGTTGACGAACCCCCACAACCAACCAATGCGATCAATGCAACGGCTCCTACAAAAATCTTCTTAATCATTTTCGCTCATTCCTCCGCTGGTCAATTTAGCCTCCGGCGAGCATAGTTAACATTGTCAGCAACTGTTTAGGTTCTGTTAACCCAAAAACTGACAGATTGTTAATTTGGTTTACAACCATGATGTAGTGCTGAAGTTACGGCGAACGTCAACTGCGGTACACGTTCGCCGTCGTGACCTCTTTTCTTACCGAGATTTTCGTTATGCGATTTCTGGTCAGTATCTTTCGCAAACTTCAGATGCGCTCACAACCTTTGTGCTTGCGGAAGTCATGGTCTTCTCGTTTTCTCAGGGCCCATCGCTTTCTGCAATGACGTACGCACTTTTGGTTTCAGCGATTCCACTTCTACTTATTGGTCCTATTGCAGGACATATCGCTGATCGTTACAACAGAAAATTGATTCTTTGTGTTGGTCATCTATTCCGTGCGGTTATCACACTCACAGCGATCGCTGCATCCTTTCATCGCTTCCATTTCTATGGGTACATCGTCTTTGCATTGCTCATGGGACTCACCAGATTGCTCTACACAGCACGTGCGACTTTGTTTCCAATGCTTGTTCGAAAACATGAACTGGTTGCTGCAGATTCAACATCTCTTATTGTCGGTGTAATCGCTGGTTCTACAGGTGGAGGTATCGGAATACTTCTCACCCGACACTCTCCTGCGGCTTTATTGGTCCTGGCGTGTTTGGGACAACTTGCAGCGTTTGCCCTTTACAGATCACTTAGGACAAATCTCGGAACGACAGTGCATCGTTTTTCACGAAATCAGCTTCGACACTTGATCAATCTTGTGCGGATGCCAAAAACCAAGTACGCCATGTTTGCAACCGCATCACACCGGGCACTACTCGGAATCTGTATCGCCAGCACTGCATTACTCGTGGATTCTGAATATGGATTGAAAACTACGGGTTATGTGGCAGTTCTTGGTTTCTCTGCTTGTGGTGCATTCCTTGGTTCCGTTTCATCAGAGTGGGCTTCGGAGCATTTCCCACGACGATCAATCACCATCGTGGTCTTCGCGCTCTCATCGCTCGTTTCGCTCGTTGTGTCGTTCATATCTGTCCCACAACTTGCATTAGTCGCGGTGGGTGTCACTGCATTTCTATTTCAGAATCTGCGCATCAGATCTGATGCAACGATTCAGTCAAATGTTGAATCCACCAAGGTCGGACACGTATTTGCTGCATACGACATGCTGTACAACTTGTCATTCATCTCAGGATGTGCAGTTGGCATTTCACTCACCGGAATAACGCAGTACTCCGCTGTGCTTGTTCTTGCCTCTGTTGGTTTCGGAGTAATGACCTGCGTATTCGCATATATGAACGATGGAAAATCCGAGCCTATTCCTACAAGTGATAGTCATCCCTCTACTTGGCAAGTACTTGCGAATACCCCTGCAACTGCCGCGTAATAGATCGATTCCTTCGAACTGTCTGCAGTGTGGAGTACACCACAGTTGCTGCCGGCCAAATAAGAAATGCAATGAAATACGTCATACCTTGACATGAGCGAACAATGGTTAACTGACAGAAAATCTCGCATTACTTGTAGGTAAATTGCTCTTCAACACTTCCCTCCTTCTACAGTTACACCATGAAGATTTTGGTGATCACCGCCCATCCAGATGATGTAGATTTCGGTGCAGGTGGAACCATTGCAACATGGACTTCTGAAGGTCATGAAGTGATCTATTGCCTTGTGACCGATGGCCAGGCTGGTGGTTCGGATAACACCATCACTCGCGACGAAATGGCACGTATTCGCCGCAAAGAGCAAACCGCTGCTGCAAACGTTCTTGGCGTAACCGAACTGCACTGGCTTGGGTTCCCCGATGGGGCAGTTGTTCCCGACCTCAATTTGCGTCGCGAAATTAGTGCTGTCATTCGCATCGTCAAACCTGATCGAGTTCTCACGCAATCCTCGGAGCGTCGTTACGACAGAATTTACGCTTCACACCCCGACCACTTAGCAACTGGTGAAGCGGCACTGTGCGCGGTGTACCCAGATGCGCGCAATGAGTTTGCGTTCCCCGAACTACTCAGCGAACGTGGCCTTGCGCCACATAGTGTTCCTGAAACATGGATCATGGCCGGGCCAAATCCGAAGCACTTTGTCGACACCACCGACATGATGGATAAAAAAATTGAAGCGTTACTGTGTCATGCAAGCCAGCACCAAGAACCCGCAGAATTGCCTATGCGCATGCGTGGATGGGGTGAGCAAATTGCTCAAGCAGGCGGCTTGTCTGCAGGACGAACAGCCGAAGCGTTTTTAGTAGTTGATACGAAATAGTTGTTCGTTACGGAACAACTGTTGTTTCTGGTAGCAGTGTGGTTTCGACCAGCAATGGGTCAGTAGATGATTCGGGCGGAATCGTTGATTCGGGCGGAATCGTTGATTCGGGCGGAATCGTCGATTCAACAACTGTTGTTTCAACAACCACGGGCACTGTTGTCGTTGAACTCAACTCGGGAATGTTGACATACGAATAGTTTTTAACAGGCTGTGGTTGTCCAAGCCAGAATCCGAACGACACCAAGAAAACTAGAATTGAAAACAGTGTTGAATTGCGCGGACGACGAAACTTCATGCCGTTACCTCTCCGCTCACTTTGATTGATGCATAGGTACTGCGCAATTCGGCGGCAATTCGGCGGCGTAGTTCACGCTCAACCTTCCATTGCTGTACTGGCAGCGAACGTCCTGCTACTCGAACCTCGACATCGGCATCGCCAAGACTGTCAACACCTTGAACACTGGGAATCTCAATCAACATGTTCGAAAACTTTGGGTCACGTGCCATCTCTGCGCATACGCGGTCGATCCGGATGATCTCTTTTTCGATATCACTTTCGCGTGGTAGTGGCACCATTACCAATACACGCGACCAGTCACGCGACATATTGACGTTTTGCCGTAATTGACCATTGGCGACACTGATGAGATCACCGTCAAATGTTCGAATCTTGGTTACGCGTAGCGTTACTTCTTCAACACGACCCTCTGCCCACCCGACAATGCCAAATGGCCCAAGACGAACGATGTCGCCAACACCAAATTGACGTTCGGAAATGATGTACAGACCAGCGATGATGTCCCCCACCATTTGCTGTGCGCCAAAACCCAATCCCGCACCTGCAACTGAACCCAAAAACACCAGTGCCGAGGAGGGCAGGTTCAGTCGTAAAAACACCGACGTCGTAGCTACCGCTATCACAATGAAATTGATTCCCCAGCGCGTCGCACCAAGTACCGCAGCGCGGTGCGCTCCCGTTGACAACGCCGACAAATCAGAGCTGTCAGGGTTACGATTTCTAACACTCAAGATCTGTTGATCCGCAATGAAAGCCACGAGGCGCATCAACACATGTGCACCAGAAACAATCATCACAATGGCCACAAGGTCGACCCTGAGCCATTGAGAAACGGTATCTCTACCCGTGGCGGCAAGGATGACTGCTAACGAATTCATCTCTTCAGACTACGAGAACCACACACCGCGGTAGTGGCATGGCACACTTACAGCATGGAAACAGAAATCAATAAACTTCGTCGCCTCAACCTGATTGCAGGAATCCTGCACCTATTGTCACTCGTAGGAATCATTTTGCTTTCCAACGATGCGTCCATGCCTGTGCGTGCGACCTACCTCACAGACGCCCCAACCCTTGATGCGTTTTCCGATCCAGTCCACCTTTTCAATCTCAACATCAGCTGGATGATTGGTGCATTTCTTGCTCTTTCGGCTTTCTTCCACTTCCTCATCATCAGCCCAAAGTTCTTCCCTCGATATAGCGCCGGATTAGCAGCACGTCACAACTACTTCAGGTGGGTCGAATACTCATTGTCGTCATCACTGATGATTGTTGTGATTATGCAGCTCAATGGAGTGGCTGACTACATCGCATTGTCCGGAATGTTCGGAGTCAATGCCTCAATGATCTTATTTGGCTTGCTACAAGAAAAGTATGCAAAGCCCGGCAGCGGTGACATGCTTCCGTTCTACTTTGGTTGCCTTGCAGGAATCATTCCATGGATCATGGTCGTGATCAATATTTTCTCGCCAAATGGACCAACCGAATCAGCAACACCAGGTTTCGTCTATGGAATCGTGATCTCACTGTTCCTACTGTTCAACAGTTTTGCACTCGTGCAGTGGAAGCAGTACCAGGCCAAAGGCAAGTGGGCAAACTACTTGCATGGCGAGCGTGCATATATCGTGCTCAGTTTGGTTGCCAAATCTGCACTTGCCTGGCAGATTTTTTCTGGTGCACTTGCCGTATAGGGCGTTTATTGCACTCGGCGACGCCGAAAGAACGTGTACACAAGTCGTGCTGCCGCAGCAACAATCAGAACAATAACAATCCACTGAAATGTCGCAACAACAGGTTCTACACGTTCCCAATTCTCTCCAAGCATTGCACCCGCACCAACAAGTGCGATGTTCCACACCAGGCTGCCTAAAAATGTGTAGGCGATATACGGAATGAGTTTCATTCGACGGAAGCCTGCAGGTATCGACACCACCGAGCGAATCAGTGGAACACAGCGACCAACCAACACCGCGCTTACCGCATGACGGTCAAACCATTCTTCGGCACGAGTTAAATCTGCCTCACGAATCTGTACCCACTTGCCGAACTTACGTGTGAATACATGCAGACGTTCGTCACCAATAACTGCGGCGATCCAATACATGATGAGCGCACCGATTACCGACCCAACCGTTGCAGCCAGGATCATCAAGACAACTGAATCACTACCCCGTTGGGCTACAAAGCCCGCAAACGGCAGAACGATTTCTGACGGAATCGGTGGAAACACATTTTCGAGCACCACCAATAACGCAACGCCGAGATAGCCAAGCTGTTCGATGACATCCTGCACCCACGTGGCAAGAGAATTAAACATGCCCGAACAGTACTAGCGGCTGAGTTCTTTGCGGCTCTTAAACTTTGACGCGCGGTAGTCCTTGTTCATCAATGCAATGACATCAATCGAGATTTCCTTGGGGCATGCAGCGGAGCATTCGCCATGGTTTGTGCATGACCCAAAGTAGTCATCCATTGTTTCGACCATTGCTTCCGTACGCTTCAAGCGCTCGGATTGACCTTGCGGCAAGAAGTTGAGGTGTGAGATCTTGGCTGCGGTAAACAAACTCGCTG
>LIAZ01000050.1 GCA_001438985.1 Acidimicrobium sp. BACL17 MAG-120823-bin42
ATTAAGCGAAAAGGGGGTGAACATTCATGGGTAAGTCTGTGTATGTCATCGCCGAACTTTCGGCAAATCATGGAGGCAGCAAGGATCGTGCGCTTGAGGTAATCCACGCCGCGCACGAAGCCGGCGCCGATGCAGTGAAGTTCCAGCACTACACCGCAGAGACAATCACGGTTCGCTCCGATCATCCCGACTTCCGCGTGAGTGGCGGAACGTTGTGGGATGGACGCCAACTCGCAGACTTGTATGCCGAAGCCATGACGCCCTGGGAATGGACTGGCGACTTGGTTGCCGAAGCAAACAAGTTGGGTATTGATTGGTTGTCGAGCCCGTTTGATAACTCGGCTGTCGACTTTCTTGATCAGTTCAATATTGCTACTTACAAGATTGCTTCGTTTGAACTTGTCGATCTTCCGCTCATTCGTTACGTGGCATCCAAAGGTAAGCCGATGATCATGTCGACGGGTATGTCAACGCTTGATGAAATAGATGCTGCAGTCAAGGCAGCGCAAGGCGCTGGTGCTCCGCAGGTGTCAATTTTGCGATGCAACTCCACGTATCCGGCGAAGAGTTCCGAAATGGATTTGGCGGCGATTCCCACCATGATCCAAAAATGGGGCATTCCTGTCGGTCTGTCTGATCACACGATGACATCAGTGACGGCGATCAGTGCGGTGGCGCTTGGTGCCACGATTATCGAAAAGCACATCACGATGCGACGAAGCGATGGTGGGCCAGATGGCGCATTTTCACTTGAACCACACGAATTCGCCGCAATGATTCGAGACATCCGCGAAGCATCCGATGCGCTCGGTAGCGCACGGTTCGGCCCGTCAGCTTCCGAAGTAAACAGTCTCAAGTTCCGGCGCTCGTTGCGAGCAGTGTCATCAATCCGCGCAGGAGATGTGATTTCTGAAAGCAATGTTCGTTCGGTGCGACCTGCTGGCGGTTTGCCACCCGATGACTTTGTGCGAATTGCAGGCAAGAAAGCAACGCGCGATATTGCAGTGGGTGAGCCGATCACCAACGAATTGCTGGGATAGTTCTTAGATACCGGGTTGTTCGTGTAGGAGGCATTGCATGATTGCCACATCAAGCCAACGACCAAACTTGCGACCAATCTCGCGCTCGATCCCGACCAAGGTGAATCCACACGATGCGTGCAGTCCGCGAGATGCTTGGCTTGACGCTTCAATGCGCGCTACCACTGCATGAAATCCCGAATCTGCTGCTTGATGCAACAGATTGGTGAGGATCAGTTTTCCAACTCCGGATCGCGCATGATTACGGCTGACATATACCGAATTCTCGACAGAAGTTTTGTAGGCAGCGCGATCTCGGTATTCGCTTAACGCTCCAAATCCAAGCACCGTGTTGTGTGCATCAACAGCGACGATTGCCGAAAACGCCCCACTTCGTGCGCTGATCCAATCTTGTTGAGCAGTGAGCGTTCGAGGGACAAGATCAAACGTAGATGTTTCAAATTGAACTTCGTGATTATAAATATCGAGAATTGATGATGCGTCCGACACAACGGCACGGCGAATGGTTGCAGCAGGAAGGGTCTTGGACACAAATGCGAACTTAGCGGTTTCGTGCATGTGGGCTGAGGGATATAAAGAATTAGTAAAGAAAGGATGCTCGTTGTAGATGAGTATGTCATTTCTGCGCTAGAACAAAGTCATGACTAGTTGGATGACCCCGTCCCCCGAAGGCAACGACTACGGCTCACCATTGCCGCCACCACAACCACCGGTTTTGGCCGGCAGTGATGCACGACCTCGGCGACGATGGTTGGCAGTGGTGGTGACATTATTGGTTGGATTCATCGGTGGTGTCGTGGGCAACGAAGTGTCATCTACCTGGGATTTTTCTTTTGGGTCGGGCTCGTCTACTCAGACATCGCGTTCGCCATTGGTAACGAGCGAGGTTGGTGCCGATGACGACAGCATTGGTGACACGGTGGTTGCCCAAGTAGCAAATGCAATGTCGGACAGCGTGGTGACCATTTCAAGTTTGGTTGATGACGGATTCTCTGAAGGTGAATCCACGGGCACCGGAGTTGTGTTAACAGCAGACGGAGAGATCTTGACCAATGCACATGTTGTTGCCGATGCGACCGAAGTTAAGGTTCGTTTTGCGGGAGAGACCGAGCCGCGGCTGGCACAGGTGTTGTCATCTGATCCAGGAAATGATCTTGCGCTGCTCAAAATTGCAGCAACCGATTTGAAGCCGGCAACGTTTGCGCAACCAGGAACGATCCGCGTTGGTGATGGTGTGATTGCGATTGGTTATGCACTTGATCTTGATGGTGGACCAACGGTAACGACCGGAATTGTTTCTGCATTGAAGCGCACCATCATCACCGAATCGGGTGCGCTAAATGGTTTGATTCAGACCGACGCCGCAATCTCATCGGGTAACTCGGGTGGCCCGCTCGTTAACTTCCGTGGCGAGGTGATTGGGATCAACACCGCGGTAGCCCGTAGTGATGGCAATTCGGCAGCCAACAATGTTGGGTTTTCGATCTCGGTCGATGAGATCGTGGCGGTTCTCGAGCAACTTCGCAACCAGGCCAGTGGTCAGCCTCGCGAAGAGGGGTTTTTGGGCGTGGGTCTGGCCGAACGAACCGACGGGGGGGCGGGTGCAATTATCTCGAGCGTGCAGCCCAATTCCCCTGCAAGCTTTGCTGGCATTAGAGAAGATGACATCGTCCTGTCTGTGGATGGGGAGCCAATTGACGGCCAGGCAGGCCTTGTTGCCGCAATTCGCGATGCCAGCCCAGGCCAAACGGTCGAAATTGAGCTGTTACGAGACGGAAACCGACTCACGGTGAAGGCCAAATTGGTCGCCCGAACCGGCGACTAAACCACTCCCGCTGACACCCTAAAACCCGTGTTTTGGGCGTTGGGAAGCCTGAATTCACGCCGATAGAGTTGCAAGTCCGCATTAGCGACATGTCCGGCATCCAGTCGGAACCGTCGCCAACGTTTAAGGCGTCACAATCGACGTCTGCAACCGCCCCGCAAGGGGGA
Source organism: Acidimicrobium sp. BACL17 MAG-120823-bin42 (assembly GCA_001438985.1). Lineage (GTDB taxonomy): Bacteria > Actinomycetota > Acidimicrobiia > Acidimicrobiales > Ilumatobacteraceae > UBA3006. The sequence goes on from LIAZ01000050.1 coordinate 3,033, forward strand.
CATTGCAGCACCACTGTTCTTCGGTGCTCCGCCGGCTTTTGCCGAGCGGAGCATTTGCGTGAACGGCAGTGATTAAGCGATGCGGCAAAAGCAATGCATGCAATACCTACAGACACATCGAACTACACGAACGAGAAAAGGGTCGCCGTTATGGCACAAAAAGCAATCGTCGGCGAGAAGGTCGGCATGACACAGATCTGGGGCGATGATCAACGCATCATTCCCGTTACTGTGCTGCGTGTTGAACCAGCCCGTGTGGTCCAAGTTAAGACCGGTGAGCGTGACGGCTACTCAGCCTTGCAAGTCACATACGGTCAAAAGGATCCCAAAAAACTAACCAAGGCCGAGTCTGGCCACTTCGCAAAGGCCAGCGTTGCTGCAGGTCGTCGACTCGTCGAGCTTCGTCTCGAATCAGTTGACGGTTTCACCGTTGGACAAGAAATCACGGTTGACACACTTGCTGCTGGCGAGCGTGTTGACGTCACTGCCGTAAGTCGCGGTAAAGGTTTCGCAGGTGGAATGAAGCGCCACAACTTTTCTGGTCAAGGAGCAAGTCACGGTAACCACAAGCACCATCGTGCGCCTGGTTCTATCGGTGCATGCTCGTTCCCTGGTCGTGTATTCAAAGGTTTGCGCATGGCTGGTCACATGGGTCACGCACAAACCACCACATTGAATCTTGAAGTTGTACAAGCCGATCTCGAGCGCGGCCTGCTGTTGGTAAAGGGCTCAGTTCCTGGTCCAAACGGTGGCGTCGTAATCGTGCGCAACGCGGTGAAGGGAAAGTAACGCGATGGCAACTGCAAAACCAGTAAAGAAAGTTGCAAAGAAAGCAGCACCAAAAGCAGCCGCTGAAAAAACCGGTTCGGCAACATTGCCAGCTGAGTATTTCGGCATCGAGCCAAACGTTTCAGTAATGCACCAAGTGGTTACTGCACAGTTGGCTCACCGTCGCTCAGGTACACAGAGCACCAAGACACGTTCCGAAGTTCGCGGTGGTGGCAAGAAACCATTCGGACAAAAGGGAACGGGTGGCGCTCGTCAAGGTTCGATTCGTGCACCACACTTCAGTGGTGGTGGTATCGCATTGGGGCCAAAGCCACGTAAGTACTCGCAGCGCACTCCTAAGAAAATGATTGCGTTGGCACTTCGTTCTGCATTGTCAGATCGTGCGCTTGAAGGCAAGGTTGTCGTTGTTGACAAGTTTGGTTTCGACAAGCCAAGCACCAAGGATGCAACATTGTTGTTGAACTCACTTGGTGTTGACGGCAAAGTCATGGTCGTCGTAGATCGCGATGATGTGCTTGCCAGCAAGTCATTCCGCAACTTGAGCAACGTGCAGGTAGTTCTTACCAACGAGCTCAATGCGTACGACATTCTCTGCAACGACTGGCTCGTGTTTTCAACATCGAGCCTGCCGAAGGTCAAGGAGGCCGCAAAGTGAAAGACCCACGCGACATCATCCTTCGCCCGATCATTTCGGAGAAGAGCTACTCATTGATGGATAAGGGAACGTACACATTTGAAGTACACCCAGACTCCAGCAAGCCAGAAATTTGTGACGCCGTCGAAGCCATTTGGAACGTCAAGGTTCGTCGCGTTAACACTCTCAACCGTCGTGGAAAGATGCGCCAAACTCGCGGAACCAACCGCTTTGGCCAGCGTCCAAACACCAAGCGGGCCATCGTCACTCTCGAAGCGGGAAATGAAATCCCGTTGTTCGAGAACTAGAGCGAGCTGAAAGAGACGAACTATGGGAATTCGCAAACGTAAACCAACGAGTCCTGGTCGCCGTTTTCAAACGGTGTCCGACTTCGCTGATATCACCAAGAGCACGCCTGAAAAGTCGTTGCTTGCAAAGAAGACTTCTGCTGGTGGTCGCAACGTCTATGGCCGCGTAACGTCGCGTCACCAAGGTGGCGGACACAAGCAGCAATACCGCGTCATCGATTTCAAGCGCAACTACGACCAATACGAGGCCAAGGTTGCAGCAATTGAATACGATCCAAACCGCACCTGCCGAATTGCGCTGCTTCATTACACCGACGGCTCAAAGGCATACATTCTTGCTCCGAAGGGTCTCGAAGTTGGCATGCGTGTGCAGAGTGGACCAAAGGCAGACATCAAAGTTGGCAACGCGTTGCCACTTCGTTACTTGCCTGTAGGTACGGTCGTGCATAACATCGAATTGCGTCCTGGCCAAGGTGGCAAGGTTGGCCGTTCCGCAGGAATGGCAGTGCAGCTTGTTGCTAAAGAAGGCGACTTCGCAACCTTGCGTATGCCAAGTACGGAAATGCGTCGTGTTCCAATCGACTGTCGTGCAACGATCGGTGAAGTTGGAAACGCAGAGCACGAACTGATCAAGATTGGTAAGGCCGGACGTAACCGTTGGAAGGGCGTTCGCCCACAATCACGCGGTGTTGTAATGAACCCTGTCGATCACCCACACGGTGGTGGTGAAGGTAAGACATCTGGTGGACGTCACCCAGTTTCACCATGGGGTAAGCCAGAGCGCCGTACCCGCAACAAGAACAAGTCTTCACAACAACTCATTGTTCGTCGTCGTCGTTCAGGAAAGGGCCGGGCATAACTCATGACTCGTAGTTTGAAAAAAGGCGCATTCGTTGATGAGCACTTGCTCAAGAAATTGGATGCCATGAACGAAAGCGGCGAGCGCAAAGTCATCAAGACTTGGTCACGCCGTAGCACCATCATCCCCGACATGATCGGCCACACGTTTGCCGTCCACGACGGTCGCAAGCATGTGCCTGTGTATGTCAGCGAATCGATGGTCGGACACAAGTTGGGTGAATTCTCACCGACACGAACCTTTAGATTCCACGCAGCACAAGAAAAAGCTGCAGCAGGGCAGAAGTAAGCCATGACCGGTCCAAAACTCAACGAAGCAACCAACAAGGTTGGAGTATCTAGCGGTACACGTGCGAAAGCAATGAATGTCCGCATGTCAGCATCAAAAGTGCGCGTCGTGCTTAATCACGTTCGCGGACTTGGCGTGCAGGAAGCAGACAGCCTGCTGTCGCTCATCCAGCGCGACTCGGCACACGACATTCGCAAGTTGCTCGCATCGGCTGTTGCCAACGCAGTAAACAACGACTCAAAAGTTGCAGAAGATTTGTACATCAAGGCATGTTTCGCCGATGAAGGTACAACGATGAAGCGCTTTCGTCCACGTGCGAAGGGTCGTGCAGCACAAATCTTGAAGCGTTCATGCCACATCACCATCGTGGTTGAAACGATGACCGATGCAATGTTGGCAGTACGCGAACAGCGTGCAGAAGCAAAGGGTGGCACCAAAGTTGTCAGCCGTTCGGCACGTGTTGCGGCAAGTCGCGCACGCGCAGCGAAGCCTGATGCGCAGGCTTCGGAAGAATCAACTGACAGCACCAACGAATCTGGTGAGGAGAACTGATGGGCCAGAAAATCAATCCGTACGGATTCCGCTTGGGAATCACCACCGACTGGAAGAGTCGTTGGTTTAGCCAGAAGGAATACCGTCATTACCTCACCGAGGACTGGAAGATCCGTGAGTATCTCACGGTGCAGCTCGCCGATGCAGCAGTAAGCCGCATCGAAATTGAGCGCACGCGCGACAAGCTCCGTATCGACATCCATACTGCTCGTCCGGGCATTGTGATTGGTCGTAAGGGTCAAAAGGCCGACGAACTTCGTGCAGGTCTGACCGCAATGACCGGTAACAACAAGGTGCAGTTGAACATCACCGAAATCAAGCAAGCCGAACTCGATGCCGCTCTTGTGGCACAGGGTGTTGCTGATCAGTTGTTGAACCGTATTGCTTTCCGTCGCGCGATGAAGCGTGCTGTGCAGAACGCACAGAAATACGGCGCAGAAGGAATTCGAATTCAGTGCTCAGGTCGTCTTGGTGGAGCAGAAATGTGCCGCACCGAGTGGTACCGCGAAGGTCGCGTTCCATTGCACACATTGCGTGCCGACATCGATTACGGATTCCGTGAAGCAGCAACTTCTGCTGGTCGTATCGGCGTCAAGGTGTGGTTGTACAAGGGCGAAATCCTTCCGTACAAGAGCCCTAACGATGATCGCATTGCTCGCGAAGCAGCAATGGCAGTTGGTCAGACATCAGGACATTCGGATGCCACGTTGAAGGTTGTTACTTCAGCAGGCCCTCGTGTTGCTGATATTGCTGAAACAGAAATCGTTCCACTGGTGAAGGAAGCAGATCCAGAGTTCGAACGCTTGTTGGCCGAAGAAGAAGACATCCAACGTCGCATCGTGGATACCCACGAGACACCGAAGTTTGGTCGGGAGTAAATCATGTTGTCACCTCGCAAAGTAAAACACCGTAAGCACCACCGTGGACGTATGGGTGGTATCTCAAAGGGTGGAACCGAACTCGCATTCGGTGAATACGGCATTCAGGCTCTCGAGCCAGGCTGGATCACCGCGCGTCAAATTGAAGCGGCACGTATTGCCATGACCCGTCACATCAAGCGTGGTGGAAAAGTGTGGATCAATATTTTCCCCGACAAGTCAGTAACCAAGAAGCCAGCCGAAACTCGCATGGGTTCCGGAAAAGGAAACCCAGAGTTGTGGGTCGCCGTGGTTAAGCCAGGTCGCATCTTGTTCGAACTGTCGTATCCAAACGCAGCAACTGCTCATCAAGCACTTGATCGTGCAGTGCAAAAACTGCCAATTAAGGCCCGCGTTGTAAGCCGCGAGGAGGCAATCTGACATGGCACGTGAACTAGCCGATCTCCGCGACATGGATCTCGCCTCCTTGGTGGACGAGCTCCGCAAGTCAAAGCAAGAAGCGCTCAACCTGCGTTTCCGTCATGCGACGGGTCAACTCGACAACACCGCCGAGTTGGGTGCAGTAAAGAAGCAAATTGCACGTATCAACACTCTTATTCGTCAGCAGGAAATCGCTGCTGCTGAATCAGCAGGGAAGTGAGTAAGTCATGACCGAACCAACAACCACATCTGCAACAACAGACGAAGCAGTTCGCAACGCCCGCAAGGTGCGCGAAGGCATCGTGGTGTCAAACAAAATGAACAAGACGATTGTCATCTCAATCGTTGAGCGAGTGCGCCACCCGCGTTACTCAAAGTTCGTTCAGCGCACCAAGAAGTT
>LIAZ01000051.1 GCA_001438985.1 Acidimicrobium sp. BACL17 MAG-120823-bin42
GGTATCCCAGAACATCAATTGCGCATCGTTGCACCAAGTGTTGGTGGGGGTTTTGGTTCAAAGCTCGACGTGTATGCAGAAGAACTCCTGTGTTTGGCACTTTCCCGCAAGCACAATGTGCCAGTTCGTTGGGTTGAAGAACGCAGTGAAAACGCCCACGCCACGATCCACGGACGTGGACAGATACAACATGTTGAACTTGCCGCAGACAGTGATGGCAAGCTGACCGCTGTTCGATTCCGCATTATTGCCGACATGGGCGCGTACTTGCAGTTGATCACCCCAGGAGTGCCCTTGCTTGGAGCGTTCTTGTACGCAGGTGTGTATAACTTGCCTCAGGCATACGACTTCAGTTGCACGGGTGTATTTACCTCTCTTACACCTACCGATGCATACCGTGGTGCAGGACGACCAGAAGCAACGTATGCAATCGAATGTGGCATGGATGCACTTGCCCGCAAAATGAATATTGATCCTTACGAATTACGCAAGCGCAACTTCATTCAAAAAGAACAGTTCCCGTACACGGCATTTAGCGGCCTCACCTACGACTCGGGAGACCATGCGCTAGCAGCAGAAAAAGCAACGCAAATGGCTGACTATGCAGGCATTCGCGAGCAGCAGAAAACGCAAAATGTTCCTGGTGCAGCAAAGCGAATCGGCATCGGAATGGCTTCGTACTTTGAGATGTGCGGATTGGCGCCATCGCGCGTACTTGCCTCACTGAACTACGGAGCCGGTGGTTGGGAAGCCGCAACGGTTCGCGTTCTTCCAACGGCAAAGGTGCAGGTGGTTACCGGAACTTCGCCACATGGACAAGGTCACGAAACCTCGTGGGCAATGATTGCCTCGGAGAAACTCGGAATCCCAGTTGAAGATATTGATGTGTTGCATAGCGACACCGCAATTGCACCACTTGGCATGGACACATATGGCTCGCGATCACTTCCCGTTGGTGGTGTTGCAATTGCCGGAGCATGCGACAAAGTGATTGAAAAGGCGCGTCTGATCGCTGCGCATCAACTTGAGTGTGCAGCAGATGACCTCGAGTTCGCGAATGGTCTTTTCAGCGTGAAGGGCTCGCCCGATCGTTCCTTGCCAATGGCTGCACTCGCCTTTGCCGCCTTCACTGCGCACAACTTGCCAGATGGTCTTGAACCAAACTTAGAAGCCCAGTACACCTACGATCCTCCAAACTTTTCGTGGCCGTTTGGTACACACATCTGCATTGTGGAAGTAGACGTTGAGACGGGCAAAGTTCAGGTACTCAAGTACGTGGCAATTGATGACTGTGGAAATCAGATCAATCCGCTCATCGTTGAAGGTCAGGTTCACGGTGGGGTAATCCAAGGACTTGCCCAAGCGCTATTTGAAGAAGCCGTCTACGACTCCGATGGAAACCTGAAGACCACAACACTTGCCGAGTATCTCGTACCCGCAGCAAGCGACGTACCTTCCATCACCACTGGCCACACGATCACTCCTTCACCTACGAATCAGCTTGGAGTGAAAGGTGTGGGTGAAGCAGGAACCATCGGCGCGGCACCTGCAGTAATGAATGCGGTTATCGACGCGCTATCAGGACTTGGTGTTACCAGCATGGCAATGCCGGCGTCACCACAAACCGTATGGCGCACCATCCAACAGGCGAAGAAATAGAGGACACGACAGTGATACCAGCAGCATTTGATTTCAAGCGAGCATCGTCAGCAGCAGAGGCCATTTCACTCATGGGTGAATATGGCGATGAAGCAAAACTCTTGGCCGGTGGCCACAGTTTGATACCGCTCATGAAACTTCGTTTGGCACAACCAGCCATGCTCATCGACATTGGTCGCATTACCGACCTGTCGTACGTCAAGGACGCAGGTGACCACATCGCCATTGGTGCATTAACGCGACACATGGATGTAGAGAAGTCAGAAATCGTAAAACAGCACGTGCCACTGCTTGCTCACGCTGCCAGCCACGTTGGCGACGCCCAAGTGCGACACCGGGGAACCATTGGCGGATCACTCGCCCACGCCGACTCGGCAAGCGATTTACCTGCCACCACGCTTGCCCTCGGTGCAACGTATGTCGTACAAGGACCAAACGGGCAACGACAGATTGCAGCCAAAGATTTCTACAAAGGCTTCCTCGAAAGCGCGCTTGCTCCAGATGAACTACTCGTTGAAATTCGCGTTCCAAAAACGTCGGGTGGATGGAGCTTCCAAAAGTTCAACCGTCGTGCACAAGACTGGGCAATTGTTGGTGTTGCAGCATGGCGCAACGGCAAAGAATCTGGTGTCGCATTAGTCAACATGGGATCGACGCCGATCCTTGCCACTGGTGTCAGTGCAGCACTTGCTAACGGTGCATCCATTGCCGATGCCGCCGAGCTTGCCGCGAACGAAGCAGAACCACAAAACGACTTGAATGCATCGAGTGAATACCGCACCCATCTGGCAAAGGTGCTCGTGCGCCGTGCCCTGGAAGAAGCCAGCAACTAAGTTCTCGCGATTACATCAATCCCGGATACGCACCACCATCAACATGGAGGTGCGTCCCGGTAACAAACTTTGCTTGCTCGCTGCACAAAAATGCAACGACACTGCCAAAGTCCTGTGGGTCGCCTACAACGCCCGCTGGAATTCCTTGCGCGGCACCTTCCATTGATCCATACAGTTGCTTTATTCGATCAGTGGCGTGTGTTCCTGGTTGCACCGTGTTTACCGTGACACCATCGCCTGCAACTTCGGTTGACACAGTTTTCAAAAATGCAGTTAAGCCCGCGCGCGCAGTGCTGGACAAAATGAGGTTGGCAAACGGTTGACGCACTGCTGTACTGGTGATGGCCACTACTCGGCCCCAGCGTTGCTGCTGCATTGCAGGAATCACTTCTTTGCACATCGCAACGGTTGCAAGCATCGAACGCTCGATTGCTGCTGGATACACGCTGAGATCTGTTGATGCGAAGTTTCCGGCAGGCGGACCCCCGCCGTTTGCCACCAAAATGTCAATCCGACCCAACGTTGTGTGTGCTTCGCGAACGAATGCCAATGCCCCTTCAACGGTCGATACATCTGCCACCACACCAACGCATCCATGGCCAATTTCACGTGCCGCTGTGGCAACCCGGTCGGCATCGCGACTACAGATCACGACACGCACCCCCTCATTTGCCAGGGCCTTGGCCGTGGCAAAACCAAGTCCGGCCGAAGCGGCTGCAACTGCCGCGGTTCGTTGCGAAATTCCAAGTTCCATCAGGCAAACGCTACTTGCCGCACTGCTACTGTTGACCCAGTTAGGTGGTGAGAAACCCATGGGTGGGTATCAACAAGACGAGCGTTTTTTGGACGCGATCGCGGACGCCGATTCCTTTCCGTATTGGTTTGACGACGCAGACGAACCAGAGTCGAACCCCATGCTGGTGCACGCCGAAACGTGCGACCTATGCATCGTGGGTGGCGGTTACACCGGACTATGGACAGCCATCTTGGCCAAAGAGCGCGACCCTGATCGCGACGTGGTCTTAATCGAGGCACATGAGATTGGGTCTGCTGCAAGCGGACGCAACGGCGGCTTCATGGACTCGAGCTTGACGCACGGAATCGCCAACGCGCAACAACGGTTTCCTGATGAGGTTGGTCTGCTCGAAGACCTTGGCCTCGAGAACATGAACGAGATTGAAGCGGCAATCAAGCGCTACAACATCGATTGCGACTTTGAGCGCAATGGTGTGATCGAAATTGCGAGCACACGACATTCGGCCACATATCTCGACGAACTCATCGACGACTATCACCAACTTGTTGAGTTTGGCCACAAAGTGGAATGGCTCGATGAGGTTGCATTGCGCAAAGAAGTGGCTTCACCAATATTTACGGGTGGAATGTGGTGCAAAGACACTGCTGCACTTGTTGACCCTGCGCGCCTTGCGTGGGGTTTAAAGCGTGCCGCAGAACAACTTGGCGTGCGCATTTACGAAGACACCAAAGCAATCGGCCTCGACTATTCGCCAGGCGGAATTGTGGTCGAGACCCCGTTATCAAAAGTTGATGCCAAACGAGTAGCACTCGCAACGAACGCGTTTAAGCCTCTACTGCGTCGCATGCACAACTACATTGCCCCCGTATACGACTATTGCTTAACCACCGAGCCACTCACACCGCAACAACTCGAGAGCATTGGTTGGAAGAACCGTCAAGGTTTGTCGGATATCTCGAATCAGTTTCACTACTACCGACTCACCGCTGACAATCGCATTTTGTGGGGCGGATACGACGCCGTGTATTTCTTTGGTGGCAAAGTCAACGCCGAACTCGAATCGCGCCCCGAAACCTGGGCAAAACTTTCGCAACACTTCTTTGAAACGTTTCCGCAATTAGAAGGTGTGCGCTTCTCGCATGCGTGGGGCGGCGCGATTGATACATGCAGTCGATACAGCGTGTTTTGGGGCCAAGCCATGCGCGACCGAGTGGCGTACGCCATTGGGTACACAGGGCTCGGTGTAGCGAGTTCACGCTTTGGCGCAGAAGTGATGCTGGACATGATCGATGGTCTCAAAACTCCTGCAACGCAATCCAAGTTTGTGCAAAGCAAGCCATTGCCCTTCCCTCCCGAGCCGTTTCGATTCATTGGCATTCAGGCCACACGCTGGTCGCTCAACCGCGAGGACAAATCGGGCAAACGCAACCTGTGGCTACGCAGCCTCGACCGCCTCGGTCTGGGCTTCGATTCATGATGGCACTGCGCCTAACCTGAACGCATGGCATCGACGAACTTCCAATCAGTGGATCAGGTTCGTAGCGCGTTAGCCGAGCAGCAGTACCTAGCCGACGAAGGCCTTGCAACAGCGGTGTATCTCACGCTTGCACTGAAGCGGCCATTGCTGCTTGAAGGCGAAGCAGGTGTTGGCAAAACCGAACTGGCAAAAGTGATTGCGGCCATGACCGGAGGCGAACTGATTCGCCTGCAGTGCTACGAAGGTATCGATGCATCGCAAGCGGTGTACGACTGGGATTACTCGCGGCAGTTGCTCCATCTACGTGCGGCAGAGGCAACAGGTGAAGCAACAAGCAAGAAGACATCCGAACTTGAAGGCGAGTTATACAACGAGCGCTTCCTGATTAAGCGTGCGTTGTTGCGCGCGATCGATCAGCGCGAAACTCCAGCTGTGTTGCTGATTGATGAAATTGACCGTGCCGATGACGAGTTCGAGGCCTACCTGCTTGAAATTTTGTCTGATTTTCAAGTCACCATTCCCGAGTTGGGCACCTTTAGCACCACTCGCCCACCCATCGTGGTGCTCACATCCAACCGCACACGCGATGTTCACGATGCACTCAAGCGCCGTTGCCTGTATCACTGGGTGGATCACCCAAGTTTCGAACGCGAGGTCGCCATCGTGCGCATGCGCGTGCCACAAATTGCCGAATCACTCGCCAAACAAGTTGCTGCTGCTGTCGAACACATGCGGTCGCTCAATTTGTATAAGCCCCCTGGGGTTGCCGAAACCATTGACTGGGCAACCGCTCTTGCTCAACTTGGTGCACGTGAACTCAACGAATCCGTGGTGTCGGCAACGCTTGGCGCCGTGCTCAAATACCGAGAAGATCATGATCGTGTGCGCGAACAAGGCATTGCACAACTCGTTGCCCAGGCATTTGACCGCGGCCTGTTGCACGGTTAACACGTGACCAGTGCGCTCGCCTCGTCACCCGAAGAAATAGCCGTTTCATTTGCCCGTGTTTTGCGTGGTGTGGGATTACTCGTTCCACTCGACTCTGTACTGACATTTGTTCACGCTCTCGACATCGTTGCCCTCGACAATCGTTCCGATGTGTACTGGTCTGCGCGCACCACACTGATTCGACGACCCGAAGATCAACCAATTTTTGATCGCGCATTTGCGGTGTTTTGGGATCAGCGACACAGTGATGCGAGCGCCGAGGATCAACCTCCGCAACACATCACGTTGTTGATTGATGACGAATCAGGCGATGACCAAAGTGCCGGCGAATACGACACCAACCCCGCTGTGCACCTGCGATTTTCTGCAGCAGAATCACTGCGCACCAAAGACTTCGCACAATACGACGACACCGAACTTGCACAAGCCCAGCAACTGATGCAAGCACTGCGGTTTGCAGGACCGCCCCGATCATCATTGCGATTGACATCGGCAAAACGCATTGGCTCGCGCCACGACTTACGCACAACCGTTCGAGCATCACTACGTCATGGTGGCGAACCCATGCGTCTGCACTGGAAACAACCAACCGATCGCTTGCGTCGCATTGTTGTGTTGCTTGATATCTCGGGAAGCATGGAGCCATACGCTCGTGCGCTGCTGCGGTTTATGCATGCAGCAGTTGCCGGCCGTCAACGCGTTGAAGCGTTTGCCTTCAGCACTCGCCTCACCCGCCTGACAAAAGAACTTCGTAACCGCGACCCAGATAAAGCCATTGCCCGTGCTGCACAGCAAGTGCCCGACTGGAGTGGTGGCACGCGACTTGGCGAAAGCCTGCGCAAGTTCAACGACACCTGGGGAGTGCGCGGCATGGCTCGCGGCGCAATTGTGATTGTGCTCTCTGATGGCTGGGACCGCGGCAACCCCGAGCTACTCGCCGAACAAATGCAGCGCTTGCAGCGAGTTTCGCATCGCCTGATTTGGGTCAACCCGCTGAAAGTAACGCCGGGATATGCGCCACTGGCCAAGGGGATGGCTGCCGCCCTTCCCTACATCGACAACTTTGTTGAGGGTCATTCGATTGAGGCGATGGAACGCCTCACACGCGTCATTTCTGCCGATTGACTGGAACTATGCGCGATCTACTTGATGACCTCGACCGCTGGAAGGCACAAGGCAAACCGATTGCGATCGCCCGCGTGATTGACATTGAAGGATCAGGCCCGCGCGACCCAGGTGCAGCAATGGCAGTGAATGGCGACGGTGAAGTAATTGGCTCTGTCAGTGGTGGTTGCGTCGAAGGCGCAGTGGTAGCCGAGGCGTTAACTATCCTGCACGGTGACAACCAGCCACGACTCGTCACGTTTGGCTATTCCGACGACGAAGCGTTTGCCGTTGGGCTGACATGTGGCGGAATCATTCACCTCTTTATCCAGCCACTTACCTGGTAGCCGCCATGTCGCTGTACGAACAATTCGCACAGCGCGTGCGCGAAAACTTGCCCGTTGCTCTTGCCTCGGTCATTGACGGACCACACATTGGTTCACTACTTCTTGTCACACCCGAAGGCGCTCAAGGCGGAACACTTGGCAATGCAGAACTCGACCGCGTTGTTGCCCGTGACACACAAGGCGAACTTGAAGCAGGCAGGACAAGCGTTCGTCACTATGGTCCGCAAGGCCAAACGACTCCCGAAGATTTGCACAACACCCCAACGGTGCGCGTGTTCATTGATACGTTTTCGCCACCACCAATGATGGTCATCTTTGGAGCAGTCGATTTCACCGCTGCACTTGCCCGTGTTGCAAAAGTGCTGGGATATCACGTGGTGGTGTGCGATGCACGCGAAGTGTTTGCGACTCGCCGCCGCTTCCCGATGGCAGATGAAGTGCTCGTCACCTGGCCGACACCATTGTTTACCGAACGAGGTGCTCGTTTAACGCAACGTGACGCCGTGTGTATTTTGACTCACGATCCAAAATTTGATGTGCCCGCAGTTATTGGTGCGCTTGCCACCAACGTTGGCTATATCGGAGTGATGGGCAGTCGTAAAACGCACGCCAAGCGTGTGGAGCGACTGATTGAAGCCGGTGTTACGGCCGAGCAGATGCAGCGATTGATGTCGCCAATTGGCCTCGACATCGGCGCACGCACGCCAGAGGAAACGGCAATTTCAATTTGTGGCGAAATCATTGCGCGCCGCACGGGCCGAGGTGCACCGTCACTGCGCGACGGAGACGGCCCCATTCACAAATAACAATTATGCAATGGGGTTGGCGAAGCGGGTCCAACTGAGGATTCGCTTGTCCATCACATGCAACTCGACACTGCGTCCTGTGCGACCTGATTGCAAAATCGCACCGTCAACTCCGAGGTACATCGAAATGTGACCAGGTCGCCACATTAAGTCTCCTGCTTGAGCGTGTTTCATGCTGATGCGTTGTGAGTGTGCATATTGTGAACGTGAACC
>LIAZ01000052.1 GCA_001438985.1 Acidimicrobium sp. BACL17 MAG-120823-bin42
GGCTGAGGGGTGGAAGTCATGGGCTAAGCGTACGGGTGTTCGCCCGCCAAGTCAAACACCTGTTCGGAGAACAAATGTTCGCCACAATCCAACAACTACGAACACCCGTTCGCTATGGTGGAAGTACCAGTTCGAAACCCCCATAAAACCCCTACAAACAAAGGACCACATCATGGCTGCAACAATCCACTACCTCACCTCACAACACCCAGCTGTTCGCTCGGCATACGTTCGGGCCATGCCCCGCCCAGCCCAGGCGGTCTACCGCCGTCGTCGGGCAGGCGTATTGGCCATCGCGGTGTCCATCGCGGCTTTGGCCACATTTGGCTTGCAGGGCACCCAGGCCAACGCCAACCCAGCGCTGCCTGGTCAGCAAACCGAGCCCAACTACGTGGTTGCCCAAAGCGGCGACACGTTGTGGGCCATTGCCCAACGCATCGCGCCACAGGCCAACACAGCCGAATTGGTCGATGAGTTGGTGCGCATGAACGGCGACAGCATCAATGTTGGCCAACGCGTACTCATTCCCTAATCGTTCACATTGATATATGAGTAGTAGTACTCTCTGGGGCGTGCATTGTCCGAGTTGTACACACGACGACACCAAAGTTATTGACTCCAGGATGTCGGAAGAAGGCAGTGCAATTCGCCGACGCCGCAGTTGCCCGCAGTGTGCATATCGGTTCACCACGTATGAGCGTTTAGAAGAAGTGCCGCTCAATGTGCAAAAGCGCAGCGGTGGCAAAGAGCCATTCGATCGGGCCAAAATGATCGCCGGAATCCAGGCAGCGGTAAAGGGTAGGCCAGTTGAGGCCCTAGCCATTATTGACATGGCCGAGCGCATTGAGGACAAACTGCGCTTGCTGGGTGGCGATGTCACCTCAAGCGATATTGGTCACGCAGTGCTCGACGAACTTCGCGTTGTTGATGAAGTTGCGTACATGCGTTTTGCCAGTGTGTACAAAAACTTTGACGATGCATCCGATTTCAAACGCGAACTTGCGTTGTTGCAAAAGCATTCAACTGCTCGCGCATAGTTGCTAGCGCGTATAGCGCAAGAACAAAAAGCTATCTTCTTCGCACACGTGTGCAAGTTGGTATCGCTGCAACACATCGGGTGCGCCGTTCGTTAGTCGCGGGCCGTTTCCGCCAACCATATTGGCGCTGATGGTCACATTGATTTCATCCACTAAATCGGCGGCAAGCATTGCGGCGTTCAGCGTTGGTCCGCCTTCAAGTTGTGCAAAGTTGCCCTGCAATTGCGATGCTGCGTGCACTAAATCGATCTCGGTTGTGCCAGCGCGAACGCAGTCGACACCCGGCGGTGTTGTTGCGGTTTCGGTGGTGATCAAAAAGCCTGCGCCACTGGTGAAGAGTGGCTTCGTTACATCGATATTCGCGCTGCGCGTAACCACGCCAACACGCAAGCCCGGCTTGCTTGGCGGGCCGTAATCGTCAATGGTGACCGTGCTTGAGCCCACAATGATCACATCGGCGAGTGCGCGCAAACCGAGCAAAACCGCGAGGTCGCCAGGACTGCCAAGTGCGCGCGAGTTGCCTTCCACCACGGTGCTGCCATCGATACTGGCCACCATGCACATGCCAATGGTGGGGCGAGTTTTGCCGCCGCCAACATCAACTCGGGCGCGGGTAACGCCATAGGCATCGGCAACCGAAAGCGAAGCCACTGGGTTGGGGAACAGGCGTTGCATTGCGTTCAGCATATGGCTGCAGGCGTTATCTGTGGCACGATGTTGCCATGCCTGCAACGCCAAGCGATCGCACCGTTTTTCGTACGTGTCCTCTGTGTGAAGCCACCTGTGGTTTAGAAATCACCATTAAAGATGGAGCAGTTGCGCGCATTCGCGGCGACCGTGACGACGTATTTAGTAAAGGGTTCATTTGCCCAAAGGGCAGCACGCTGAAACAGCTGCATGAAGACCCCGATCGTTTGCGTAAGCCATTAATAAAACGCAATGGCACCCATGTTGAAGTGAGTTGGGAAGAAGCGTGGCAAGAAGTTGAACGTGGACTGATGGGTGTCATCAATACGCATGGTCGTGGTGCAGTTGGTGTGTATTTAGGAAACCCAAACGCGCACAACTTGGCGCCACTCATTTACAACCGCGTGTGGTTGCAAGCACTTGGCACCAAGCAGCGCTTCAGTGCGTCGTCGGTGGATCAAATTCCAAAGCAAGTGAGCTCGGGTTACATGTTTGGAACGCCAGCAACAATTGCGATTCCCGATCTTGATCGCACGCAATACATTTTGATGTTGGGTGCAAACCCATACGACTCGAATGGCAGTTTGTGCACCGCGCCAGATTTCCCGGGCCGACTTGAAGCCATGCGCGAACGTGGTGGCAAGTTGGTAGTGGTCGACCCACGCAAGAGCAAAACAGCCGAGCATTGTGATGAATGGTTGGCCATTCGCCCTGGTGCTGATGCATTGTTCCTTGCTGCCATTGCAAACACCATTTTTGAAGAAGGCTTAGCCAACGTTGGCGATCACATACGGCCACATGTTGCAGGGCTCGATGTGTTGCCTGCAGCACTGAAGCAATTCACTGCATCAGCCGTTGCACAAGCAGTGGGTATTGATGCTGAAACCATCAAGCGCATCGCCCGCGAATTCGCTGCTGCCGACAAAGCGCTGGTGTATGGCCGCATTGGCACATGCACCGTCAGTTTTGGCACCACGGCAAGTTGGCTGGTCGACGTCGTGAACACCATTACGGGCAACCTCGACCGCGAAGGTGGCGTGATGTTCACGATGCCAGCAGCAGGTGGGCCAACCACGCGTGGCCAAAAGGGGACAGGCAAAGGTTTTTCTATTGGCCGCGGGCATTCACGCGTGCGCAAATTTCCTGAAGCACTTGGTGAATACCCAGTCAGTGTGATGGCAGAAGAAATCGCTACGCCAGGTGAAGGACAAATCAAGGCACTTATCACTGCTGGTGGAAACCCTGTGTTGTCTACGCCAAACACGCTTGCACTTGAAGAGAGCATGAAGACACTCGAGTTCATGGTGTCGGTAGATATTTACTTGAACGAAACCACGCGATACGCCGATGTCATTTTGCCGTCGCCTTCACAACTTGAGCGCAGTCACTTCGATCTTGTGTTCACCGGTTTTTCGGTACGCAACGTTGCCAACTACAGCGAACCTGTATTTGAACGTAGTGCAGACCAACCCGATGAGTGGGAAATTTTCTTGAAGCTTGCAGGCATTGCACAAGGCATGGGTGCCAATGCAGATGTTTCGATGATTGACGACTTCACTCTTGATGCATTTATCGGAAGCATCATGAAGGATTCGTCATCGCCAACTAATGGGCTCACTGCCGAACAAATTCGCGAGCAGCTTGATGCAACGGGTGCACGCGGAGCCGATCGCATGCTGGATCTCATGTTGCGCACTGGCCCGTATGGCGATGGGTTCGGTGCAAACACCAGCGGTATCAGCCTTGCGCACATGAAGCAGCACCCACACGGCATCGACTTTGGCCCACTAGAGCCACGCATTCCCGAAGTGTTGCGCACGCCAAGTGGAAAAGTTGAACTTGCGCCGCAACCTTTGCTTGCCGACTTGCCTCGACTTGCAAAGTCAATGAACGAATTCAACGATGAACAATTAGTACTTGTTGGGCGTCGACACTTGCGTTCAAATAATTCGTGGATGCACAACATAGAAGTGTTAGTAAAAGGAAAAGAACGCTGCACGTTGCAGATGCATCCAAATGATGCGCAACGAGTTGGTGTGCAAGAGGGAAGCGTTGCACGAATTTCAAGCAGGGTTGGTGCCATTGATGCCGTTGTCGAACTCACACCCGACATTCGCGAACGAGTAGTGAGCCTGCCGCACGGTTGGGGTCATGACATGAGCGGCACGAGGATGAGCGTTGCGGCCAAGCGTGCGGGGGTGAACTCAAACGTGCTCACCGATGAGAACGAAATGGACCCACTTTCGGGAAATTCGGTAATGAACGGCATTCCGGTCACGGTTGCCCCTGTCGGCGTCTAGTTATCAACAGGCTGTGGGTGGGTTGTCCACCGATAAATCCCTTTATCCACATGAATAAACACAGTAAAAATGTTTAATTCACATGGTTATCCACTTCCTCCACACAGGGGTAGTGCCGTATCCTTCCGGCAAGAGCAGCACTGAGACAGAAATCGGTCATTTATGACTTTTATATGTCAATTTGCGCAGGGGTCTCAACCCCTTATCCAGTAAGGGTCAAAAGGTGGTCGCATAATTCGGAAATGATTGACACGGGCTAATTACAATGCTGTAATCATTCCCTACCAATTGTGGGTGATCCTGCGAAAGGGGCAGGCACACCACAACATGTTGTGGTTAACCGGGTAAAGATTTTTTAACGACGAAATAAACGACAAATAAACGAACGTAAACACAGAAAACGGAAGGTTAAGCACAATGTCACTTGCACCAGAGCGTCTCACCATCGGTATCGGCCGCAAATTCACCTCACCAGGAACCCACCCCTACGACCAGGTCGTTTGGGAAAAGCGCGATGCGCGCATCAACAACTGGAAAGACGGCACCGTTGCGTTTGAGCAACTCGGTGTCGAGTTCCCAGTTGGCTGGTCGCTCAATGCAACCAACATCGTTACGCAGAAGTACTTCCGTGGCACGCCAGGCACACCAGAGCGCGAGCACTCATTGCGCCAGGTCATTGATCGCGTATCCAACACCATCGCCGACTGGGGTATCGAGGGTGGCTATTTCGCCGACACCAACGAAGCAGAAGCATTCCGCGACGAACTGAAGTTCATCTTGGTCACGCAGCGCGCAGCATTCAACTCGCCAGTGTGGTTCAACATTGGTGTGCCAGGAGTGCCACAGCAGGCAAGTGCATGCTTCATCCTTGCAACCGAAGACACCATGGACGGCATCCTCAACTGGTACCGCGAAGAAGGAATCATCTTCAAGGGCGGCTCGGGCGCAGGTATCAACTTGTCCAACATTCGTTCAAGCGCAGAACACTTGAAGGGTGGCGGAACCGCATCGGGTCCTGTCAGCTTCATGCGCGGTGCAGACTCATCAGCAGGAACCATTAAGTCGGGTGGCAAGACACGCCGCGCAGCAAAGATGGTTGTGCTCAACGTGGATCACCCAGACGTCGAAGAATTCATCTGGTGCAAGACCCGTGAAGAGCAGAAGGCACGTGCATTGCGCGACGCCGGCTTCGACATGGATCTCGACGGAAAAGATTCATTCTCCGTGCAGTACCAAAACGCAAACAACTCAGTTCGCGTCAGCGACGAGTTCATGTACGCAGTGAAGGAAGACCGCGACTGGACATTCCGTGCAGTAAAAGACGGAGCACCCGTTCGCAGCGTGCGTGCACGCGACTTGTGGCGCCAAATTGCCACTGCTTCGTGGGAATGCGCAGACCCTGGTTTGCAGTTCGACACCACCATCAACAAGTGGCACACCGCGCATGCAGCAGGTCGGATTAACGGCTCCAACCCATGCTCCGAGTACATGCACATCGATAACTCGGCATGCAACCTTTCATCCATCAACTTGCTCAAGTTCTTGAGCGACGACGACATCTTCGACGTAGACGCATACCGTCACACCATCGAAGTGATGTTCACCGCGCAAGAAATTCTTGTTGGTAACGCCGACTACCCAACGGAAAAGATCGCCGAAAACAGCCGCTTGTTCCGTCAGCTTGGTCTTGGTTACGCAAACATCGGTGCGTTGCTCATGGCACTTGGTATGCCATACGACTCCACAGGTGGACGCGCATGGGCGGGTGCACTGACCTCGATGATGACGGGCCATGCATACGCAACGAGTGCACGCATCGCGAGCCGCATGGGACCATTCGCAGGCTTTGCAGCCAACGAGCGCTACATGCTCAACGTATTGCGCATGCACCGCGATGCAAATGCCGAAATCGACAACATCGATGTTGTGCAACGCGACTTGGTTGAAGCAGCAACATATGCATGGGACAACGCAGTGCGCGACGGCGAAGAGTACGGCGTGCGTAACAGCCAGGCAACTGTGCTTGCACCAACCGGCACCATTGGCCTCATGATGGACTGCGATACCACTGGTATTGAGCCAGACCTTGGTCTCGTGAAGTTCAAGAAGCTCGTGGGTGGTGGCAACATGTCCATCGTCAACCAGACAGTGCCACGTGCGTTGAAGAACTTGGGCTACGAAGGTCCAGTTGTCGATCGCATCATTGCCTACATCGATACCAACAAGACCATCGTTGGTTCACCAGACTTGAAGGCCGAACACTTGCCAGTGTTTGCCTGCTCGATGGGTGACAACACCATTCACTACGAAGGTCACGTTCGCATGATGGCTGCAGCTCAGCCGTTCTTGTCGGGTGCAATTTCCAAGACCGTCAACATGCCAGAAGAAGCAACGATCGAAGAGATCGAAGCACTGCACATGATGTCGTGGGAAATGGGCATCAAGGCTGTTGCTATCTACCGCGACAACTGCAAAGTTGGTCAGCCACTTTCCACCGCCAAGAAAGATGGTGAAAAGGGAACCGCAGATGCAGCGGCAGCAGCAACGCAAGTTGTTGAGCGTGTAGTCGAGAAAGTTGTCAACCAGCCAGTACGCCAGAAGTTGCCACGCTCACGTCGCGGACGCACCTTTGAGTTCCGCGTTGCTGATTGCAAGGGCTTTGCAACCATCGGTGAATACGAAGACGGTCGCCCAGGCGAAGTGTTCCTCACCGTGTCGAAGCAAGGTTCAACACTTGCCGGCATCATGGACAGCTTCGCAAAGAGCGTGTCGTATGGCCTTCAGTACGGAGTGCCATTGCGCGCTTTCGTTGAAGCGTTCATCAACACCCGCTTCGAGCCAGCCGGCATGACTGATGACTCCGACATTCGTATGGCGTCATCCATCATCGACTACCTCTTCCGTCGTTTGGCAGTTGAGTACCTAACAACTGACGAGCGTGCAGAACTGGGTATCTACACCCGCGAAGAGCGCATGCAGCCAACACTGCCAGGCGTTGAAGAGATGGTCACCGACACCGCACAAGGCGTAGACGTGATCAGCGATCCAAAGACCATCCCATCGGTGCAAGATCTTGTTGCCCAGATGGATGCGTCGGCACATGCAGCAGCAACACCAGCAAAGACTGGCGCAATCTGCTCATCATGTGGATCAGCCAACATGCAGCGCGCAGGTGCGTGCTACGTGTGTGGCGATTGCGGATCCTCGAGCGGCTGCTCCTGATCTAACGCTGCGAAGCACCAGTAAACGGAACTTCACATATCGTTGCCCGGCGCTCAGCGTCTGGTGCAACGAGTGTGAGTTCTGTTCCTAATGGTGCATAATCCAGCTCAACCATCCCAAGTGCAACGTTGTACTCGAGGCGTGGTGACCACGTAACAGACGTGATCTGACCAACCTTTTTGCCATTCGCCATTACCGGCCACGGGTCGCGTTGACCAGGCACACGGTCGCCACCAACATTGAAGCCAACAATGCGTTGTGGCAATCCTTGTGCGCGTTGCTTGCGCAGCGCATCAATACCAATGGCATCAATGTCGCTGTCGAGCGAGCAGTATTTCTCAAGTCCTGCTTCGAGTGCGGTGTGTTCGCGAGTGATGTCGGTTCCGTATGTCATGAGCCCAGCTTCAATGCGCTCAATCAAGTTTGGGCAACCAGGGCCAATGTCGTATTTCGCACCAGCTTCACAGATGGCGTCGTATAACAAGCCGCCAATTTCCCAATCGTCAACCAAAATTTCGAAACCACCTTGTGCGCTCCAGCCACTGCGCGAAACGCGAAGTGGGTGACCGCGGAAGTTCAGCGTTTCGAAACGGAAGAACTTAATTGCGCGCACCTCTTCACCAAACACTTCGGCAACTACATCTTCTGCTTGTGGGCCTTGAACGGCAAGTGGGTTCACATCAATTTCGCTCACTTCAACATCTAGGCCAAGACCAAGCGCTAAACCGCCAGCCCAAAACGCAACGTCGGAGTCGGAGATAGAGAACCAGTAGCAATCCTCTGCAATGCGAAACACCACAGGGTCGTTCAGCAACTTGCCGTTGTGATCGCACAGGGGAACAAGTCCGCCGCGGCCAACGTCGTATGTGCGAAT
>LIAZ01000053.1 GCA_001438985.1 Acidimicrobium sp. BACL17 MAG-120823-bin42
AAAACCGCCAGGAATCACAATGCCGTCAAGAGTGGACAACCGCTCGTCAGCAAGCAAACCCTCAACGCTTTCGGCCTGAATCCATACGATCTCTACTTTTGCTGCATGGTGGAAGCCAGCATGCTTCAAACTCTCGACTACGGACAGATATGCATCTTGCAACTCGACATATTTGCCAATCAAACCAATTCGCACAGGAGCAGTGGATGCCTCGACGCGCGCAACCACCTCGCGCCATGGCGTGAGATCAAGAGGAGCATCAATGCGCAAAACGTTGCAAATCTGCGTATCTAGCCCTTCATCATGAAGGATCAATGGCAGTTCATAGATGTTTCGCGCGTCGGCCGCGTTGATCACATTTTTTTGTTCAACGTCACACTGGTTCGAGATTTTGCGCTTTAATGCATCGCTAATCGGCTCGTCACTGCGACACACGATGATGTCTGGCTGAATTCCTCGCGAGCGAAGCTCGGTGACACTGTGCTGCGTAGGTTTTGTTTTCTGTTCGCCGCTTGGCCCGATAAATGGCACCAACGTGACATGTACATAGCAAACGTTGTCCCTGCCCACTTCGTTACGGAACTGCCGAACAGCTTCGAGGAACGGAAGAATCTCAATATCTCCTACCGTTCCACCAATCTCGGTGATCACAACATCAATATCATCAGTGGCTAAACGCTTGATTCGACGGCGGATCTCATCGGTGACATGCGGGATGACCTGCACCGTACGTCCAAGGTAATCACCGCGACGCTCAGCAGCTAACACCGCTTGATAAATGCTGCCGGTAGTTGCATTTGATGCCCGAGTGAGATTTTCATCAATAAATCGTTCGTAGTGCCCAAGGTCGAGATCGGTTTCTCCTCCGTCATCGGTAACGAACACTTCACCATGTTCGAATGGATTCATGGTTCCTGGATCGACATTGATATATGGATCGAGCTTTTGCATGGTGACACGCAGACCACGCATTTTCAACAAACGGCCTAATGACGAGGCAGTCAGACCTTTACCCAGCGAGCTTGCAACACCACCTGTCACGAATACGTGTTTTGGCATAATTGCTCTCCGTCCGGTATCAAGGTTCTGCCGAGGAACCGTTTATCTCACGACGGAAGATAAGCATAACCTGAAATTGACTACCGCCGAGAACGCTTGTCGGATGATTGGCCTTTTGCCACTTTCCCTTGAGAATCTCGCAACAACTCACGAGCGTGTTCGATGGCGGTGGCTTCGGCCACACCCCCCGACAGCATGCGTGCAATCTCTGCCACACGTTCTTCTGCGGAAAGCAACGCCGCGTGAGCAAATGTCGCATTGTCTCGCACCTTCTTGGAAACGCGAATGTGTGCATGACCAGATGCCGCCACTTGTGGCAGATGGGTAACCACGAACACCTGATGCCGAACACCAAGTTGAGCAAGCGCATGAGCCACGGCAACGGCTGCTTCACCACCGATTCCTGCATCAACTTCATCGAATACCAATGTTGCTGGACCAGAACTGAGCACCAGGCGCAATGCCAACATGGTGCGCGCCAACTCGCCTCCCGAAGCGACCTTCGTTAATGGCATCACCGGCGAACCTGGGTTGGCCGCCAACATGAACACCACGTCATCACCCGGATCGTCTCCAACCGACACCTCAATCAGCGCATGAGCCATGGCAAGTGTGCGCAGATGCTTTTGCACTTTGGCCCCAAGTGGGCCGGCACCATCACGACGGGATTTACCCACTGCTCGTTGCGCAGCCTCAAGTTGGGTAACTGCCTGTATACGTTCAGCGTCAAGGGTTGCTGCACGGGTCTCAAAAGATTCAAGTTCGCGAAGGCGCTCACCGACGTCTTCACCATAACGAATCACTTCCGCGAGTGATTCTCCGTACTTACGGCGCAAATCGACAAGTAGCTGTCGCCGCTTACGAACAACATCTAGTCGCGCTGGATCTTCTTCGATTCGTTCCGCCGCATCACGCATCTCAGCGGAAACATCTTCGAGTTCGCTTTGCAGTGCTTTGATGCGAGCGACAATCTCGGCAAAAGGCTCTTTATGCGCAATCGCTGCAACAGCAGAGCCGAGTGCGTCTGCGGCACCATCATCTTGCGTTAATGCCGAAATCGCCTTCCACAGTGAGTCGCGATAATTCACCGCATCAGCAAGCACATCTTCTTCACGTGACAAATGTTCGTCTTCATCATCGCCAACAAGGGCCGCATCGGCGATTTCTTGAGACTGAAACCGCAATAAATCAATTTCTCGTGCACGGGCTCGATCATCGCCACCCAACGTTGCTAGTGCTGCGTCAATCTCTGTTAACCGTGCGCGCGCTTCACGAAGTGGCACCAAGTCAACATCAGCAAACGTATCGAGCGCCTCCCGTTGCGCTTTTGCCCCAAGCAAACTCTGGTGCGCATGCTGACCATGCATGTCAACCAGGTCGGCACCGATCTCGGACAATTGCGAAACGGTTGCAAGTCGGCCGTTGACATACGCACGAGAACGACCATCGAGCGGGATCGTTCGACACAGAATCATTTCTTCTTCGCCAACTACGAATCGTCCTTCAACACGAGCTTCTGTCGCGCCGGGACGAATCATGCCCGCATCGGCTCGACCGCCCACCAGCAAGTTGATTGCCTCGACAATCATGGTTTTACCCGCCCCTGTTTCGCCAGTGAGCGCAACAAGACCGTTTCCTAATTGCAAGTCGAGTGTGTCAATCACTCCGAGGTTTTCAATGTGCAGTTCGGAAAGCACTAATCCTCGCCAAGACCAAATTTTGCACGCACAATTTGATGAAACTTTGGTTCCTTGAACAGTCTGACAAAAATTGCTTGGCAGGTATCAGGCGCGTAGACCACCAAATCATTCTGCGTCAGGCTGGCAACACCGCGGCCATCAATGGCGAGATCTACAGGACGTGTACCCACAACCTTGATGTGTACCGACTCGTGTGGATCAAGGACGAGTGAACGATCGAACAACATATGCGGGGAAACTGGAGTGATCAGGATCGCGCGATGCCGTGGCGACACGACTGGGCCACGAGCACTCATTGAGTACGCAGTGCTTCCTGTTGGCGTGCTGACGATGACGCCATCGGCTGAATAGCGAGCGAAATCTTGCCCATTGATCACCAGGTCCAACCACACCGTGTGTCCGGACTGATGTTTCTCTAATACTGCCTCATTCAAAGCGCGCCAGGAAACCGAACTTGATCCATCAGCTTTGTGAAGCGTGACAGTGAGCATCATTCGCGAATCAATCACATAGTCAGTGCCCGATACACCTGACTCCCAACGATTCAACACATCAATGAGTTCATCAGGCTCGATCTCGGTGAGATAACCAATCGTGCCCACATTGACACCCAAAATCGGCACAGGGGCTCCATCCAACATATGGACTGCCCGCAACACGGTGCCGTCACCACCAAGGCTGACCACCAGATCTGCATCCATTGCATGTCGTGGATCAGAGAGTTCGATGCAGTTAACCGCCTGTGCATCATCATCGTGCAACCAGAGATAGTGCCCTCGTTCAGATGACCAGCGTTGAAGAATCGCCACGAGGCCGGGAATTTCTGTTCGTGTGTGATGCGCGACGATGAAAATATTGGCCATTAGATTTCACCCATTGTCATGTGCACGCCTCAAACCTATACCAGACTAAATATTCGATGTTGCCCTCTGCCCCACGGATAGGCGATTCCGTACGACCCTGCTCCGACAACCCGAGATCGTGCATCGCCACACCCACTTCGGCCAGGACGCGGTCGCGAATCCGTTGGTCCGTTATCACCCCTTGACCTTTATCCACTTCTTGTTTTGTCGCTTCAAACTGTGGTTTGACAAGCACGATCAGATCACCTGATCTATCCAATTTGGCAATCAGGCAGTGAGCCACGGATCGAAGAGAAATAAACGACAGGTCAGCAACAACGAGGTCGAAATCTCGATCAAGTTCAATTGGTAAATCGGGCTCGCTTAGGCGTCGAACGTTGAATGAATCGATGACAACAACGCGCGTGTCGCTAGCGATGCGCTCATGCAGTTGGGATTTGCCTACATCGACCGCAACCACTTCGCGGGCGCCACGTTGCAACACACAGTCGCTAAACCCACCTGTTGATGCACCCGCATCCAGCACACGTTTATCGACAACTTCGATACCAAATTCCGCGAGCGCAGCCTCAAGCTTGAGACCTCCTCGAGATACGAATTGATCGGCATGCCTGACAAGCACGTCATCATGTGATGCGATTTGACGGTTGAGAGTGAACACAATTGAACCATTAACTCTGACCACGCCCGATCGGATGAGATCATGGGCTTGTTCAATCGTGTCGCACAAACCGCGTTGTAGTAACGCCTTATCTACCGACAGCCGTTGCGTACTCACGTTTTAGTGTTTCTGTCCATTGAGAAAATCGGCAAAGGCGGCCAGATTCACACCTGTAAAAGCAGCATGTGCCAATTCACTTTCCGAATTACCAACACCACTTTGCACATGAGCAAACCTGCATCCAACCGTGCGCGCAAACTCACCATCTGTTGATGCCCTGTCACCCACCATCCAAGCATTCGACAAATCCGTGACTCCCAGTACGCGTTTCACCATCGCTGCCATTGGTTCGTTTGGCTTTCCCGCAACAACAGGCTGAACTCCACTTGCCGCCGCAACAGCAGCCACGATTGATCCACCGCCCGGGATAACACCATCTGGTGTTGGATAGGTCGCATCATCATTGGTCGCAATGAATCGTGCACCATCTCTGATCTTTGCCGAAAGTCGCGTGAGTCCCGCGAAATCAAATGTGCGGTGGAAAGCCACAACAACAGCATCAACAGGCGTGGCCATATCAAAGTTCGAATCATCAGATCTGCCCACAATGATCGCGCCTGATTCTTCGATAGCTTGCGTGACACCTGGTCCACCGCACGTCAACACTCGATCACCCGATCGGAGCAAGGTGCCAGCAGCCTGCGAAGCAGTGACGACGTCACCTAATGCTGGAATTCCGATTTCTTCCAAGATTCGAGCCTGATCGCCTGCGGTTGCATACGAATTATTGGTGACAAACAGCACGCGATGTCCTGCTTCACGAATCCGTGCAATTGCATCAACTGAACCCTTAATCGGCTGATGCATGAGCCACACGACGCCATCCAGATCACACAAAACCGATGGCTTCAATGGCACACTGTAATTGTGCCTCGTTTTGAACCATTTCGGGCGCTTCGTTTCTCAGAAACCCTGCCGTTAAACGAAGTGTGTTCGCCCCCATACGACGTGTTGTCTGACAGCGATCGTTTGGCTCTTGCCACGCGTCATCGCAATAACATTGTGCATCTTGATATGCCCATATCCGATTCGGGTAACCCTTACGACCACGCTGCACACATCTTGCGTACCTGGGTTACTGACGGTGTGCTCACGAGAGATGCGTCACCATCTTTCACGCTGTACCGAATGCAATTCACTGACACCACTGGCAACTTGCGCAACGTGGTTGGAGTTATTGGTGCTTTAGAAGTGGTTGATGAAGGTGCCGGCGGAGTCTTGCCCCACGAGAGGACTACACCCAAGGCCAAGACCGATCGACTTGAACTCACTCGAGCAACTGATGCCAACATGTCGCCGGTCTGGGGGTTATCGCTTGCCTCTGGCTTGTCTGGCCTGTTACTCGAACCGGGCGAACTACAAGGATCAATCGTTGACACAGAGGGCGTGATACACAGTGTTGAACGGGTAACCGACACCCGACGTACCAATGCGATTTCATCGGCTATCGCTGCTCACCCAGTGGTAATCGCCGACGGCCACCACCGTTACGCAATCAGTAGAACGTACCGTGACGAAACTCGCGCCAGAACAGGCAGCATCGCATCCGGCGCAGAACTCACCATGACCTACATCAACGAATTGATTGATGAGCAACTCAGCGTTGCGGCGATTCACCGACTGTACGAGAACATTTCATACAAAGACTTAGCGGCATCGCTATCGCCGTACTTCACCATCTCCGACGCTCACCCGGTCGATGATTCAACATTGTCGACGATGAACGATCGAGGATCACTCTGTTTGATTTCCAAAACAGGGTCTGCACATTGGCTCACTCCGATTGCAGCAAAGTTTGCTGGCGTTCGACAACTCGACAGTGCCTATCTCGAACATGCCTTGTCTGCAGTGCCACATGAGGTTCGATACCAGCATGGAATCAACGAAGTTCAGCACGAATTACGCAGCACAGATGCCACTGCAGCGATTTTGATCCGGCCCGTAAGCGTTAGCGAGATTCAGCGCACAGCAAACGAAGGTTTGCTCATGCCACCAAAGTCAACATTTTTTACACCAAAGCTGCGGACAGGTTTTGTTATCCGCGAATTAGCAACGCGCTAGTGCGCGCCAATTGTTGACAGTCGTTCGCGAACGTCTGAGAAATCGGGATCGTTGTTGGCGATCTTGCCAAACCATTCACGTGCATTGATCACGTCTCCTGAACGATCAAACAAATCGGCAAGAACATACCACTCGCGTAAATGATGCTCGCGAACCTTTGCAGGATCCTTCTTGGTCTGTTGCATGATGCGGACAGCATTTTGTATATCGCCCTTATCAGCCTGCGCGCTGGCAGCCACGATCCGACCCTCAGCCACAATTGCTGGGTCTGGTGAAGCGTCTTTCAATTCCTTCCACAACTCATCAACCTTTTCGTAGCGCATTAACGCCCGGTAACAATCAGCAAGAACTGGATGGTTCAACGTCGAAGCAGGCATAGACGCTCGAGCTTTTTCGAGGTGATCTGCAGCGTCTCGCCATTGTCCGAGTCGATACAACGACAAGCCAGCAATTTCATGAATGAGATGCACGCCTTCACATTCACGAGTAATCGGAATGATGATGCGCTTTGCATCTTGGTAGCGGCCCTTTTCGAAGGCATCAAGTGCAAGTGCAAGTTTGCTGATCAAACGCTTTGCAGCTTGATCGCCAACGATGCCAGCGATCTTCTTGCCTACTGTTGCTTCAACGTGAGCAAGTGCTGGTGCTGATGCTCGTTTTTCGTCACGCTCCAAATGAATCGGAGCATCGTTATCACGACTTCCCGATCCTCTGCGTGGGGCGCGAGTGGAGCCTTCATCCTTCCAACGCTCTACCTGATGATCGTTACGCGGTGCTGCATCGCGATCGTAACGACGACCGCCGGTGCGTGACCGAACCTGATCTGCTCGACGCTGCGCATCAGTTTGCGGACGTGCTGGACGATCATCAAAACTGCGTGGACGGTCATCATCGCGGCGCGGACGACTTGGACGCGCATCACGATCACCGAAGCGACCACCACTTGCTGGACGACCGCGACCTGCTGGACGATCATCGTCACGACGCGGACGACTTGGGCGGTCTGAGTCGCCGGTTCGTGGACGACTTGGACGCTCTGGACGGTCGCCAAAACGACCACGCGTGGCCGGACGATCATCATCGCGACGCGGACGCGACGGACGATCAGAGTCAAAACTGCGTGCACGACTTGGACGATCATCATCGCTACGCGGACGGCTTGGACGGGCATCGCGATCAGCAAATCTGCCACCTGAAGTCGGACGACCTGCGCCTGGACGACCTGACGACGGACGACCACGACCTGCTGGTCGATCATCACCGCTGCGTGGACGAGCCGGACGGTCTGAATCAAAACTGCGTGGACGACTTGGACGGTCGTCATCGCGACGCGGGCGACTTGGACGATCATCTGCGCTACGTGGGCGACTTGGGCGATCGTCATCGCGACGTGGACGGGAGGGTCGTGAATCGTCACGACGAGGGCCTCTGGCTCCAGCGCCACTTGGGCGAGCTGGACGGGCTGAATCACTATCTCGTCTTGGGCGACGCGGACCGCTTCTGTCTGGTGTAGGCACCCACCAATACTACCGTCACACCTTTGTAATTCGGCGTGAGACTACAACACAGCAACATGCACACCAAATTGAACCGAATCGATAATGATTACGGGTACAAACGACAAAAGCCCCACGCTTTCGCGTGGGGCTTTTGCTT
>LIAZ01000054.1 GCA_001438985.1 Acidimicrobium sp. BACL17 MAG-120823-bin42
ATGTAGTTGATCATCATGGAAAGTTTCATGATGACGAGACTAGATGGGGCTTAGTTAACTTTGCGAGTTCGACCTTCCCAATACGGTGCACGCAAGTCTTTCTTGAGGATCTTTCCGCTCGGGTTACGCGGCAAGGCGTCGATCCACGTGACCGACTTCGGGCACTTGAACCCAGCAAGACGCTCCTTGGCAAAGGAAATGATGTCGTCTTCGGTAACAGCCACATCGGGCTTGCGGACCACGATGGCCATTGGCACTTCACCCCACTTTTCGTCGGGCACACCAATGACTGCCACATCGGCAATTGCCGGGTGACCCATGAGCGCGTTTTCCACTTCGGCTGGATACACGTTCTCGCCGCCCGAGACAACCATGTCCTTGACGCGGTCGAAAATGTAGACGTAGCCCTCTTCGTCGAGATACGCAGCATCGCCCGTCTTGAACCAACCATCAGCGGTGATCGTCTTCGCGGTTTCTTCTGGCATGTTCCAGTAGCCCTTCATGATTTGGCCACCCTTTACCCAGATTTCACCAACGTCACCAACAGGGACATCGTTACCGGTGTCGGCATCAACAACTCGCAACTGCATGCCCGGAACAATCTTTCCGCACGAACGCAACAACTTGCGCTTTGGTCCGGTGAGATCGTGATCTTCTGGCATCAAGATGGTGGTCGCACCCGTTGTTTCGGTGAGGCCATACACCTGCATGAAGTTGGTCTTGAACGTATTGATTGAACTTGACAACACCTCTTCCGAAATTGGCGACGCACCGTAAGCAATCAATTCGAGACTTGAGTAATCGGCCTTATCAACATCGGGCACCATCAGCATGAACTGCAACAGCACCGGAACCAAGAAGCCGTGCGTAATGCGGTGTTTGCCAATGAGCGTGACCAATTCGGCAGGATTGATGTCACGAATAATGACCGACTTTGCACCAAGTGCCATACCAGCAGTGGCCCAACCACCACCACCAATGTGGAACAGTGGCATTGCCACCATGTTCACGGTGCGATCAGTGAACTTCCAGATCTCGGCTGCAAACGGAATGAGTGCAAAGAAGTTGTTATTGGTGAGCATGACACCCTTTGGCCTGCCCGTGGTGCCACTGGAATACAACTGAAACGCAACGTCTTCTGGCGCCGACCCGGTACCGGGATCGGTTGTTGCACCGCTGTTGGAGAAATCTTCATATGACGGGAACTTGGCATGACCACCAATCACCACGATGGTCTTGACACCTGAAATGTCGTCCGCAATCGCATCGAGAATTGGCACGAAGTCTGGTCCAACAATGAGCACTTTTGCTTGCGAGTCGTTGACGATGTATGCAACTTCTGGTGCTGCGAGTCGCCAGTTGATATCAACGCTTACTGCATTCAGTAAGCCGCATGCGTAAAACACTTCAAAGTGATCGATGCCGTTCTTATCTAAAAAGGCCACGCGATCTTGCGAACCAACACCAGCAGCCTTAAGTGCGTTAGCAACTTTGCACGAACGCTCGTACAACTGCCCCCATGTTTGTGTGCGGTCGCCTTGAATGAGCGCCACATTGTTCGGTTGGTTTGCCGCGTGCGTGCGCACGATTCCTGCGATGTTTGAAATGTTGTTCCCCATCCCGCAGAAACTAGTCTTGGGAGACAACTAACACAAGAGCGGGGTCCTCATATATGAGCGCGATAGAACTTGGATACGACGGAAAAGTAGCGATCATCACAGGAGCCGGCGGTGGCCTTGGACGCCAACACGCATTATTAATGGCTTCCCGAGGGGCACTGGTGGTTGTCAACGACCTGGGCGGTGCACTCGATGGCAGCGGTAGCGATAAAGGAGCCGCCCAAAAAGTGGTGGACGAAATCGTGGCCCTCGGTGGCGAAGCCGTTGCAGATACCAACAGCGTGTCCACCCCCGAAGGCGGCGCGGCGATTGTTGCAGGCGCCGTAAAGGCATTTGGCCGTGTTGACATTGTGATCAACAACGCAGGAATCTTGCGCGACAAGAGCTTTCACAACATGGACCCATCGCTGATGAACCCCGTGTTTGATGTGCACTTGAAAGGTGCGTTCCACGTAACGCAACCTGCATTCGTGTTGATGCGCGAGCAAGGTTATGGACGCATCGTTTCCACATCGTCTGCTGCAGGAATCTTTGGCAACTTTGGTCAGACAAATTACGGCGCAGCAAAGATGGGCCTTGTTGGATTCACGCGCGTACTCGCCGTTGAAGGTGCAAAGTACAACATCAAAGCCAACGCCATTGCCCCACTTGCACTTACGCGCATGACCGAAGCATTGTTCAGCGGCGCGATGGCCGAAAAGTTGCAGCCAGAAAAGATTTCACCAATCGTTGCGTACCTTGCTCACGAAGCCAATCGTTGCATATCTTGCTCACGAAGATTGTCCGGTAAGTGGCGAGGTGTACAGCGTTGGTGGTGGTCGTGTTGCACGCGTGTTCATTGCCGAGACCGAGGGATACCACAACCCAAACCTGACGATGGAAGATGTGCGCGACAACTTTGCACAAATCCGTAACGAAGATGGCTACGTAGTGCCTGCCAACATTGGCGAAGAAACAGCGATGTTTCTTCCCTACCTCAAGTAACGCGCACCATACGCCGTGAACACCATCCACGTTGCATCAAGTGATGGCGTGGACATTCCGGTGTACGACTATGCGCCAGGCTCAACGCGTGGTGGTGTGTTGTTCTCGCACGCAACAGGGTTTCATGGCCGCTGCTTCAACAGCACTGCTGCACTACTTGCCGATAGCGCGCACTGCTATTCGTTCGACTATCGCGGTTACGGCGATGCAACATTGCCCACCGATTGGAACGTGACGTGGGGCGGTTATGGCGACGATGCGCAAACCGTTGCCCAACATTGTGCCCGCGAAAGCGGACCACTGATTGCGTTTGGTCACAGCATGGGTGGTGCTGCATTAGTAATGGCTGCACTACGCGAACCCGAATTGTTCCGTGCATTGGTGCTGTTTGAGCCGATCATCTTTCCACCCGTTGTGCGCGAAAATGGCACTGCCGGAGGACCAAGCCCGCTGTCCGAAGGTGCTCGCAGGCGACGCACCACGTTTGCCTCATTTACTGAAGCAATCGCCAACTACTCGGCGAAGCCGCCGCTGAATGTGTTTAGCCCCGAGGTTCTCAGCGATTATGTGCACTTCGGCTTTCGCGCACACGAAGACAACACCGTGTCGCTGAAATGTGCGCCCGAACACGAAGCACGAACATATGAATCGGGCGCATTGCACGAAACATGGAACGATTTAGCAAAACTGCGCATGCCCGTGTGGATAGTTTCGGGTCAGATGATTCCCATGTCCCCTGCCGCGTTTGCCAAGCCACTTGCCGATGCAATTCCTGGAAGCACGTTTGTGCAATGGGACGACCTTGGCCACTTTGGACCAATGCAAGACCCACCGCGCATCGCTCAACTGATTACCTCTATAGAAACGACAATTACATGACCGCATGGCCTATTCCTGAAGCACTCTCGCCTTCGAGTACCAGCACGTTTCAAAACTGTCCGCTGCAATTTCGTTTTCAAAATATTCAGAAACTTCCGCAACCGCCAAGCGTTGCCGCAGTAAAAGGCAACGTCGTGCACCGTGCGCTCGAGTTGTTGTTCGAACTCGAACCAGCACAACGCACCGAAGCGGCTGCACTGGCATTTGCTGGCACTGCACGTACCGAGTTTGAACCAACCTATGACATCACCGGCTTGAACTTAAATGAAGCACAACGTGATGCATTCTGGAAAGACTGCGACTCGTTGATGAAGAGTTACCTGCGCATGGAAGACCCAACAACAGTCAACGTCGTTGACCTTGAATTATGGGTGGAAGCACCTGTCAACAACTTTGGTTTGCGTGGTTACGTTGACCGCATCGAACGTGACGCCGAAGGCAGCCTGATTATTAGCGACTACAAAACTGGTAAAGCACCGCGCGAACAAGACGTTGATGCAAAGATGCAGCAACTGCACATGTACGCCTACATGCTGCGCGAAATGCGCGGCGAAGCACCAAGCAAAGTGAGCCTCATGTTCGTCAAAGACGGCATTCGACACACGCGTGCCGTTACCGAACAGACCATGAAGTTCGTTGTCACTAAAACATCAGCATTGTTTAAAACCATTTCCAATGCGTGCACCACAGGCAACTTCCCCACAAAGAAAAGTGCTCTCTGCAATTTCTGCTCGTTCAAGGATTGGTGTCCCGAGTTTGGCGGCAACCCTGCCGATGCCGAGGTTGGTGCAGCAGTGAAATATCCTCGACCTGCAGCATGACATTTGATCCCTCCGCCCGCTTCGAACGATTCGATAACACGGTTGACTCCTCGCTCGAACGCATCCGCGATTTCAAGATGGTCAAGGTGGTGTTCAGCATTGCCAGTGCGGTAGGCGACTTTGGCATCTTGTGGCACATCATTGGATTGTTGCGTGCGCTTGGCAGCGTCGATCGCTTTCAGCAAGCACTGGTGTTTTCCACCATGATCGGCGTCGAAAGCCTGCTCCTGAATCAAGGCATCAAGCGGCTATTCCGTCGCTCGCGACCCACCACCCGTGGTGACGAGCGGTTTGCCTTGCGCACGCCCCGCACATCCAGTTTCCCAAGCGGGCACTCGTCATCGGCGTTTTTCTCGGCACTAGTGCTCACCTATTTCTTTGCTTGGCAATGGTGGCCTCTGTTTTATGCACTAGCAATGGTGATTGCCATTAGCCGCATCGGTGTGCGCATTCATCACGCCAGTGACGTTGTTGGTGGCGCCATCGTTGGCACACTGATGGGTATTGCAGGCCTTGTGTTTTTGAACGGAATCCAACTGATATGACCACCACATTTGCACTCACCTACGACTACCGGTGCCCCTATGGGGGCATTGTGCATGACCACGTGGCCACCGCATTAAAAGCCGGTGCGCCATGGAATGTGACATTCACACCGTTTTGCCTCGGCCAGTCACACGTTGAAGAAGGACAAACCGACATTTGGGATCGTCCACAAGACGACACCGGCATTCTCGCGCTTCAAGCATCCATTGCCGTGCGCGACACACAAGCCGACACGTTTTTGAATATGCATCACGCGCTATACGAATACCGACATACACAAAACGGAAATTTGCGCGAGCGAGCGCCGTTGTCTGAAGTAATTGCCAAGCACGGCGTAGATGTCGATGCGATGTGGGCAGAAGTTGACAGCGGTCGTCCGCTTGCCACCATCAAAGAAGAACACACGTCGTATGGCCGCACACACTCGGTGTGGGGTGTGCCAACATTTATTGTCGGCGACAAAGCCGTGTTCGTTCGCTTACTCGACCGACCAATGGGCGATGCGCAATTGGCAACCACCACGGTCAATCGCATATTGGACAACATTGCATGGGACTCACTCAATGAGTTCAAGCACACTTCGGTGCCACGATGAACCACGACATGCCCCGCTTTGACGATCGCATGAGCGACGCCGAAGCGTTGATGTGGCGTGCAGAGAAAGATCCGTTTCTTACATCCACTTTTGCCACGATCACCATTCTTGATCGCGTACCAAACTTTGATGCATTCGTCGCACGAATGGACCGCGCATCACGAGTGATCGCGCGCCTGCGCCAACGTGTGCAGCCTGCACCCGCCTCGGTAGGCCCACCTCGCTGGGTAGACGACCCCGAATTCAACATTGCACATCACGTGCGTCGCATGGCATTGCCTGCACCGGGCACCATGCGCCAACTGCTCGACCTGTCCACGCTGCTCGTTGCTGACGCCTTCGATCGTTCACGACCGCTGTGGCAGTTCACTGTGATCGACGGTCTCGAAGGTGGCAAGTCGGCACTCATTCAAAAACTGCACCACACCATCACTGATGGCCAAGGCGGTGTTGCACTATCGATGCAATTCCTCGATCTCGAACGCAACGCCGATCCACCCCCACCACTTGATCCATCGCTATTTCGCGAGCCTGTCGAATCATCAAGCAGCCCATCGGATTTACTTACGTCCTCGTTCCAAGACGTGATGCGTGCGCCACTCAGTGCACTGCGCCAAGTGCGCGAACTCTTGCAAGACCCAGCACAACTTCCTGGCCTTGGCACACAGGCCGCCGCCACGGTGCGCGGACTGGTTTCCGAACTCAGCACTGTCGATCCAGCGCGCTCGCCATTGTGGACACAGCGTTCGCTGCAACGACAAACCGAAACATTGCGTGCGCCGTACCGCGAGATGATTGATGCATCGCGTGCACTGGGCGGCAAATTGAACACCGCGTTTCTTACTGCTGCAGCCGATGCTGCTGGTCGCTACCACCGCAAACTTGGATCACCTGTTGAGTCGCTACGCACCAGCATGGCAATCAGCACTCGTAATGAAGAGTCGGGTGCAAACGCATTCACCTTGGTGCGCTTGTTGGTGCCCACTGGCGACATGCCAATCACCGAACGCTTTGCCGCAATCAACGAACTTGTTGAACAAGCACGTGAGTCATCAAAGAATGCACAGCTCGACACACTGGCAACCGCATCGTCGTTGTTGCCCACATCGGTGCTCACCCGCATTGCCCGCACACAAAGCCAAACTGTCGACTTCGCTACATCGAATGTGCGCGGCGCCGGAATCCCGCTGTATATCAGCGGCGCCATGATCCTTGAGAACTACCCACTTGGACCACTAGGCGGTGTTGCCTTCAACCTGACCATGCTCAGTTACAACGGCAGTTTGGACATGGGCCTCAATGTCGACACCGAGGCCGTTGCGTACCCCGTGTTGCTATCACAGTGCATCAACGAATCGTTGCAACAGATTGCTGGTTATGCACCGAACGCACAAACGTTGACAAAAGAAACAGCACGTGGCGACAACGCGGCTACGAAGCGACGACGCTTCAGGCTTGCGTGGTGGAAGAAGCGCTAGCAGTTAGCAACAAGCGAACATCAAGTAGCAAGTCGGCTACTTCGTCGGTTGATACCAATTCGCGGTTGAGCATTTTGGCGAGCGCCTCGTCGATAACGGTGAGGGCTTCGGTGATTACTGCAACTTCGCGTGCTTCGGTCATGTCCTTGACCATACCCGACCGGTGCTACGAAGGCATGACTCTGTGCATAACATCACAGCCATGGAATTACAAGGAAAAGTAACTGTCGTCACAGGCGCAGCCGGCGGAATTGGCAAAGCGCTTGCCGAACGCTTTCATGCAGAAGGCGCCAGCGTGGTGCTGGCCGACCGCGACGCAGCACCGCTTGATGCCACCGTGGCGAAACTGAATGCCACTCGCCCAAACAGCGCATACGCCGTGGCCGCAAATTTGGGAACCGAACAAGCAAACGCAGATTTGGTTCGTGCATCCATTGAAAAGTTTGGCCAGATCGATTTGTTTTTTGCTAACGCGGGAGTGGGACTTGGTAGCGACCTGTCCACTAGCGAACACGATTGGGATATCGCGTTTGACATCAACTTCAATGCGCATCGCTGGGCCGCAAAATATTTGTTGCCCGATTGGCTTGCGCGCGGCGAAGGATATTTCTGCAGTACCGCTTCGGCTGCGGGACTACTTTCACAAATCGGTTCTGCGCCATACACCGTGACCAAACACGCTGCTGTGGCCTTTGCCGAATGGATGTCGATTACCTATGGCGGCCGCGGTGTGTTGGTCAGTTGCTTGTGCCCGCAAGGTGTGAACACCAACATGTTGAAAGGCGCCGACAACAGCAACGACGGCCCATCGGGCAATGTGGTGCGTGTTGCTGGTGGCGTGCTCGAGCCCGAAGAAGTTGCACAAGCCTGCG
>LIAZ01000055.1 GCA_001438985.1 Acidimicrobium sp. BACL17 MAG-120823-bin42
AGCAACGTTGACCAGTGAGCAGATGAAAATCAGCATGCAGGAGAGGGTGTGGGGTGTGCCTGATGCGGTTGAACTTCCGGGTGGAGCAGGCGTGCGCATTTACATTGTTGAGTCGCCCTCCAAGAACTCTTCATGCCCAGAAAAAGTTGCAAGCTACACAGCAGCCGATGGTGTCAACTTCGTGAAAGACGCTGGCTACCGCTTTGCGAAGGATGGTTTCGTAGACACCGAAGTGTTGCGTGCAACTACGGGAAGTTGGCTAATGGTTATGGCTGATGGTCCTGGCTGTGGAAGTACTCAGAAGCTGTATGTTTCTGAATCGGCTGATGGACTTACTTGGTCAAATCCAGTTGCAATAACCGGTTCTGACAAGAGCCGGCTCGACCCAACGGGATACGAGACTGCGTCCGGATCAAACATTTTCAAGATTTATTTTGCGATGTCTTCTGGTGGAAAAGATTCGAACTACACACTGAGTAGCGGAAGTTTGAAACTCGTTGCTGGAGCAACTGCTGGCACTAAGGCTGGCGCGACTGCAGCAAAGGCAAAGATTGGGGCAAAGTGTGCGAAGGTGGGCTCCAAGGCAAAAGTGACAATTTCAAAGAAGAAGAAGGTCACGCTCACCTGCAAAAAGGTAAAAAAGAAATTGGTGTGGTCCAGGTAATATCAATTAGATCAAACGGTTTCTGTTTTCACTTGTTGGCGTAGCAGTTTGCTCAACCTCTGTTGTTGTCCCGGCTAGCGCCAGCGGCAACATTATTGAAACTCGTACGTTTGGAACATCTGTTCAGGGTCGTCCTTTAGAAGCATTTCGGATGGGCGACCCTAAGGGTGTCACGGTTGCTGTTGTTGGTGTCATCCATGGCAATGAAGAAGCCGGCCTGCTGATTACCGACGAGCTACTCAACATGCAGATACCCAAGGGAATCAACTTGTGGGTGATCCCCTCAATGAACCCCGATGGCACCGCACTTGATCGCCGGGGTAACGCCAACCGTGTCGATCTCAATCGCAACTTTCCCTACGGTTGGGCGCGAATTGGTCAACCGGGTTATTGGCAATATGCGGGGCCACGTCGTGCATCCGAAGTTGAGACACAAGCACTTGTCAAGTTCTTTCGAGAAATTAAGCCGGCACTTGGCCTGTGGTACCACCAAGACTTAAACATCATTTCGCCAGGCGTTGGCTTTGAAGGAAAACTGCGAAGTAGGTATGGGGCAATAACTGGCTTGCCAATGAAGCGCATTACTGGTGGAAGATATACCGGTGTTGCAGCAACATGGCAGAAAAAGGGCCTAAAAAATTCCATGGCCTTTGTGGTGGAACTGGGCAAAACTCTTAGTGTTGAACAAGCAAAGGTGCACGCCAGCGCGGTGCTCGATATTTCGATGATGCTGCGGGATGCTCCATCTAGCAAACTAGGCAAGTGAAAATTTCAAAAGAGCGAGCCCTCATTTTGATGGCGTTTGGTGCGGGCGCTGGACTGTTATCGGGAATGTTTGGACTTGGTGGAGGAATCATCATTGTTCCAGGCCTGATGTTTGCGCTGCGCATGGATCAACGATTGGCACATGGAACATCGCTGGCAGGTGTTCTTCCTATCTCTATGGCCAGCATCATCACGTATTGGGCGCACGGTCATATTGACTGGTGGGTCACTCTGTGGTTGACCATTGGATCAGTGGGCGGGGCTTTAATTGGCGCCCGCTTGTTGGCAGTGGTGCCAAAGCGAGTGCTCACTATGTTGTTTGTTGCGGTACTTGCAATAGCCGGAATTCGAATGTTTTTTGAAATTGATACAACAGGGACCACCGTGCTTGATGCAGGGTCGGCCATTGCGCTTGTTGTGATTGGATTTTTTGTTGGAGCGCTAGCGGGCATGCTTGGTATCGGTGGCGGGTTAATTACCGTTCCCATCATGATTGTTCTCTTTCACGTCTCGCCGGCAGTCGCTAAGGGCACTGCACTCGCGGTCGTCATACCAACTGCGTTAAGTGGAACCCTTCAAAACCTGGCAAACAAAAATACCGATCTACATGCAGCATTTCTTGTCAGCGTTACCGGAATTTTTTCAGCAGTTGCTGGTGGTTGGATCGCATCACTGATGTCGGCTGCGGTTTCAAACTTTTTGTTTGCAGTATTGCTGATGGTAATTGCAGCAAGAATGCTGCTGCAGTTGCGCTCGCAACGGGAAGTTACCGTGGTAGGCGAGTAACGATTTGTTCGTGCAGTAGTCCGTTAGTACTCATCGATGAGTTTGCTCGCCAGTCAACGTTTCCGTGCCGGTCGGTGATCGTTCCGCCAGCCTCCTGAACAATCGGGTAAATCGCCGCGTTGTCGTATGGAGCTAAGCCGATTGCATCAATAGCAACGTCAATTGCGCCTTGTGCCACCAACATGTGTTGCCAAAAATCGCCAAACCCACGCGAGCGTGAGGCATCAACTTGCAACTGTTGTAAGGCGGGTAGGCCACCAACTTTTTCCCAACCCTTGTTCGGTGTAGTGCTCACGTGAGCTTCTGAAATTTCATTCACTGTGGACACATATATACGTGTTCCGTTGAAGTAAGCGCCGCTGCCAACACAAGCCCACCAGCGCATGCCCAAGGCCGGTGCCGACACCACGCTTAATACAGGAACGTCGTTGTGTACGAGCGCAATGAGCGATCCCCACACCGGAACACCACGCACGAAGTTGGTGGTGCCATCGATGGGGTCGATCACCCATACATATTCGGCATCGGTAGGGCCGCTGATCCCGTGTTCTTCACCAAAAATGCCAAAACTCGGGGTGGCATCTCGCAGTGCCGATGTAATGGCGGTCTCGGTATTGCGGTCAATTTCGGTAACTTCGCTGTTGTCGGCCTTTCGAGAAACCGTGAACTGCCGATTCCTAAACCCCGTGAGTGCGACCGAATCTGCAGTGTCGGCAACCCGCAGCGCGATTTCGAGGAATTGCTTATGTGTTGACAAGTTTTTGCACCGTGGATGCAATGCCTTCGGCATGTAAACCGAGGCGCGAAAGAATGGCATCTGGTTTTGCTTGCGGAATGAATTGCTTCGGAATGCCGAGCACTTCGATCATGGGGCGACGCGCACACGTTGCATGCGAAACCAAGTCTTCGATGGTCATACCAATACCGCCTTCGCGGATTCCGTCTTCAACCGTGACAACAACACGATGCGCGGCAGCATTTTCAATCATTACCTGATCAAGCGGTGCGCATGACCGCACGTCCCACACGGTTGCTTGGATTCCCTTTGCGGCAAGTAGGGCAGCGGCATCAAGTGAAGCACCCACCATTTTACCAATGGCCAAAATACACACGCCGTTTGTTGGGTCGGTGAGTAACTTTCGGGCAACGAGGCCAGAACCAATGTCTGCCGAGTCCACGCTGCGGGCAACGCCTTTTGGATAACGAATAACCACGGGGCCTTCATTTGCCAAACCAACAGCATCTTTCAACATCTGCGCAACTTCTTGCGTGCTTGATGGTGCAAGCACGCGCATGCCCGGAACTTTTGACAGCAGTGCCATGTCGTAAATGCCGTGGTGGCTTGGGCCGTCGTCACCTGTGATGCCAGCGCGATCGAGACAGAAAATTACGGGCAAGCGGTGAAGCGCTACGTCGTACACCACTTGGTCCCAAGCGCGGTTAAGAAATGTTGAGTACAGCGCAACAACCGGTCGCATTCCGCCCATTGCCATGCCTGCTGCTGCAGTTACGGCATGTTGTTCGGCAATGCCCACGTCAAAGAATCGGTCAGGGAATTGTTCTTGAAACCGAATGAGCCCCGTTGGTCCTGGCATGGCGGCAGTGATAGCAACGATGCGGTTGTCTTGTTGTGCGAGTTCGACGATGGTGTCGGAAAACGCTTCGGTATATCCGGTTGGTACTGATTTTGTCGGACCAGTTGCTGGATTGAACTTTGGCGCATCGTGAAGGTGCTTTTCGTCATCATCTTCGGCGGGCATGTAACCGCGACCTTTTTGTGTCATCACGTGAAGCACAATGGGACCTTCTTCGGCACGTTGCCGTGCAGCATTCATCGCGTGTTCGAGGGCTTCAATGTCGTGCCCGTCAATTGGCCCGACATATCGAACGCCAAGTGCTTCAAAGAATGCTGGAGGTTGTAAAAATTCGCGAACGCCGGCCTTAAATGCTTCCATGCCACGCTCGGCTTGTGTGCCGATGACGGGGAGATTCTTTAGGAACTTTTCGATCTTGCGTTGTCGACGAACATAAACCGGATTCAAGCGAATGTCGGTGAGCTTGTTCGACAACGCACCTTGACTGAGATTGGAAACAGTTGGGGCATAACTGCGACCGTTGTCATTAAGTACGATGATGACGCGTTTGCCACTGTGTCCGAGATTATTCAACGCCTCGTACGCCATTCCGCCAGTCATTGATCCGTCGCCGATGACGGCAACGATGTGGCGGCGATCTGGCGTTTGACCTGCATCACGAGCCACTGCCAGGCCGTATGCATAGCTGAGCACCGTGCTGGCGTGGCTATTTTCGATGAAGTCGTGAGCGCTTTCTTCGCGGTTCGGGTAGCCCGATATGCCTTCCGCCTGACGAAGTTTGCTAAACCCCGCGCTGCGTCCTGTAACAATTTTGTGAATGTAGGCCTGATGTCCCGTATCCCACAGAATTGCATCACGTGGCGAATCGAAAACGCGATGTAAAGCGAGAGTTAGTTCGACCGCTCCAAGGTTTGAGCCAAGGTGCCCACCGGTTTCAGAAACAGCAGCGACAACAAACTCCCGAATTTCTGCAGCGAGGTCGTCTAGTTGGGAAAGGGTGAGTGGTCGCAGGTCGCTGGGTTGGCGAATATCTGCGAGGGCCATAAATTCCTACGCTATCTGCGTTAGAACGCAGGGTGAGAAGCCATGCGCCGATCTAAGCGCTTGTGATTCTCGCGGTGGAGCCAGGTGCCCAGCACATAACCCACAGCAAAGACCAGTAAGCCGCCTACGCCATCGAGCCAAAAGTGGTTACCTGTCACAATGATGCAAAACAAGGTGATGGTGGGGTAGGAAAACAGTGCAATACGTTTCCAGCGTTTTTTGGCCAGGGGCCACAGCGCAAACACGCACCATGTCGACCAGCCGATGTGCAATGAGGGCATCGCTGCGTACTGGTTAGACAGTGCGGCTGCTGGCCCTTCGTTAAACGTCCATGGCCCGCCAAATTCGGCGATGGTGTCGACGAAGCCAAAGTTCTCCGCGCCGTTGTAGCTGCGCAGTTCATGTTCGATGCACGCACCACCAAAACCACCAGTGCCTGTCGGACATGGTGCATCAAGTAAACGCGGAGGCATGAGGGGAAACAGCACGAAGCCAATGATCGCTAATCCGGTCATAGCGGCAAGCGTGTTGCGCCACTGCGCAAACACATCTGGGCGGCGTTTAAATAGCAAAATGAATACGCCAAGCGTCACGAAGAAGTGTGCAGTTCCGTAATACGTGTTCATGATCTTGATAAACCACACGTGGGGAAGAAAGAAATCTTGGATTGACTCTTCGTGGTACAGGCCAAGTGCACGTTCGATGCGAATCACACGAACAGCGTTGGTGAATGAATGCAGTGGCACATCAACACCATTAACTAAAGCCGAGCCGAACTGATTGCGGATCAAGGTGTACACCGCATAAAAACTGGAGATGATCAACACCTCTTTCCACCACAACGTTCGGTGGTGACGAGGAATGGCAACGCTTGGGCCAACGTCTGTGGTGCTATTCACGACATAAATCGTACGCTGTTGAGGGCTCGTCAAGGCCTGCATGGCAGATGCTGGCCTAGGCTGGAGCCATGAATACACGCCTAGATGCTCCGTTGGTAGACCCCGAAGTGATTGCCCGAGTGCTGCAAAAGGGTCGAAGCACGGGGGCCGATTTTTCGGAGATCTATGTCGAGGACAAGCGCACGACATCGGCTGGTTTAGATGACGGCAAAGTTGAACAGGTCACCAGCGGTCGTGATCGAGGTGCAGGAATTCGTGTGATTGCTGGCGATACAACTGGATTTGCTCATACATCAGATTTGTCAGAGCGCGGACTTCTCGCCGCTGCAGAGGCTGCAGCCGCTGCGGCCAAACAGGGCGATGGCGGTGTGCATACCGTGGCGTTGCAGCCTGTGTTTCGTCACTCGGTTAACACCATTAAGCAGTTTCCCGACACCGTGGCTAAGTCGCGCAAAGTTGAATTGCTGCAACGTGCAAATCAGGCTGCGCGTGGAGTAAATGGGGCAATCGTTCAAGTGTCGGCTGGCTATGGCGATTCAATTAAGCGAATTTTGATTGCTAACTCCGAAGGTGTGTTTAGTGCTGACGAACAGGTGCGCACGATGATGCGTGTGAGTGCGATTGCTAACGGTGACGTTGGAATGCAAACCGGTTACAACTCACTAGGCCACACCATCGGATTCGAACTGTTTGACGAACAC
Organism: Acidimicrobium sp. BACL17 MAG-120823-bin42; assembly: GCA_001438985.1. Taxonomy (GTDB): domain Bacteria; phylum Actinomycetota; class Acidimicrobiia; order Acidimicrobiales; family Ilumatobacteraceae; genus UBA3006. The sequence goes on from LIAZ01000055.1 coordinate 6,455, forward strand.
GATGTAGAAGAGTTGGCAATTCGTGCTGCCGAGCAAGCGATCACCAAACTGAAGTCACGACCTGCTCCATCTGGAGCAATGCAGGTAGTGATCAAGCAGGGTTCAGGTGGCGTGTTGTTTCACGAAGCATGCGGGCACGGTCTAGAAGCCGACTTGGTAGGCAAAGGTTCGAGCGTGTACCGAGGCAAGATGGGCGAACTGGTTGCCTCACCGCTTGTAACGGTGATCGACGACGGAACGATGGCGGGCGAATGGGGTGCGATTGGTGTTGATGATGAAGGTCATGCATCGCAAAAGAACACCTTGATCGAAAACGGAATTCTCACTGACTACATGTGGGACTACATCCGTGCGCGCAACGAGGGACGCAAGCAAAGCGGTAACGGTCGTCGCCAGAGTTATGCAGATTTACCAATGGTGCGCATGACCAACACGTTTGTGACCAACGGTTCTGAAAACCCAGACGACATCATCCGTGCCACGGACAATGGTGTGTATGTGGCCAAGCTTGGTGGCGGACAAGTAGATACCGCAAGTGGCGACTTTGTGTTCGGCATGGTGGAGGCGTACCTCATCGAAAACGGAGAAATTACCGAGCCGTTGCGTGAAGGCAACCTTATTGGCAACGGACCACAAGTATTGAAAGACATTGACTTAATGGGCAACGATTTTGCCATGGGTGGCCCAGGAACTTGTGGCAAGGATGGTCAGGGCGTGCCCGTAGGTGACGGTTGCCCAACGCTGCGTGTGAAGTCGATGACCATTGGTGGCACGGCAGCATGAGCGATTCGGTAGACGATCTGCAAGCAATTGCAGATCGGGTTGTTGCTCAAGCGCTTCATGGTGAACAGATCGAGGCGTATGTCAGTCGTGGCGGCGAAACCGCGATTCGCATTTACGAAGGTGAACTCGAACATTTTGTTTCAGCGCAAAGCGAAGGCGTTGGCATCCGCGTTATTAAAGATGGTCGAACGGGTTTTGCCTATGCCGGAACACTTGACCCCGCAGCAATTGCCGAAGTGCTTGCTGACGCACGCGACAATGTGAGTTTTGGAACCGCAGATGAATATGCAGGACTCGCCATTCCAGATGGCGTTGCCCAAATTCCACAGAAGTTCTGGGACGAAGAACTCGCCGGTTTTCCTACCGATGAAAAAATCGCGTTAACGAAAGA
>LIAZ01000056.1 GCA_001438985.1 Acidimicrobium sp. BACL17 MAG-120823-bin42
GAGATTCGGCTGCAATATTGAGGCTGCACCCGTTTTGAGCAGTTGATGGAACTCGTATTTTGTTGTCAGTCGCTCGCCTGCCGAGATAGGAATGCTGGTTGCGCGAGCAACTTTGGCAATTTCTTCTGGGCTATCTGGTGGACATGGCTCTTCGAACCACAACGGGTCGTACTTTTCGAGCTTTTTTGCCAAACGAATTGCACCCGATGCGGTGAACTGACCATGCGTGCCGAACAGAATGTCTGCTCGATCGCCAATCGCATCACGAACCGCGCGCACCATCTTTTCTGAAAGGTCCATTGCATGCAGCGCAGGTTGACGGCCGTCATATACCGAATAGCGACCTGCTGGGTCGAACTTCACTCCTGTGAAGCCACGTTCCACTTCGCGCACCGCACACTCGGCTGCAGCATCTGGGTCGCTATACACAGGATCGTCCGCGTACACATCAACACCAACAGGTGGATATAGATACGTATAGGCACGGAGTTTTTCGTGCACGCGTCCACCCAGTAATTCATACACAGGCTTGCCGGTTTCTTTTCCGCAAATGTCCCACATGGCCATTTCCAATCCGGAAACAATCCCGCCCGTGGTGAGGTCTGGACGATGCGCATAGCCGCGGCCGTACACGTTGCGCCACATGTGTTCGATATGGAATGGATCGGCACCAATGACATGTCGCGCTGCAACTTCTTCTGCCATTTTCGCTACCAAATGCGGCGAATATGTTGCAGTGTAAATCTCGCCAATTCCGGAAATACCGGTATCTGTTGTGAGCTTTACGAAGATGAAGTAACGGCCACCGAAACGTGGCGGTGGATTGCCCACCACGAATGTCTTGATGTCGACGATTTTCATATTAGAAAACGATGACGTTTCGGAGTGCTTCGCCGCGCTTTACTGCGTCGATTGCTTCGTTAATTTGTTCAATTGGATATGTCTTGGTAACGAGTTCGTCCAGTTTCACACGACCCTGGCCATACAAGTCGACCAAGTTTGGAATGTCTACTTGAATGCGAGCACTTCCCATTTTTGAACCAAGAATGTTCTGGCTATATGCGGCCATGGTTCCGGGATCGATCTCTGACATCACTCCACTTGCCGGCATACCCACGAGCACTACCGAACCACTCTTTGCGAGCATTCCATATGAGGAGTCGAATGCCGACTTCACACCAACGGTAACGAACACGTAGTCGGCACCATGGCCACCAGTGATTTCAAGCACGCGAGCCGCAACATCTTCCGTTTTTGAGTTGATACCGTGCGTCGCGCCAAAGCTCTTCGCTGCTTCAATTTTGCTATCCACAACATCGACAGCAATTACTGTGCGAGCGCCACTGACGTGAGCGCCTTGAATGGAGTTAAGTCCAACGCCACCCGTTCCAATGACAACAACGTGGCTACCAGCGGGAACTTTTGCGGTGTTGGTCACTGCACCAAAACCGGTGATGACACCACATGCCAACAATGAAGCACTTGCCATCTTGATGTTCTTTGGCACCGTTACGCATTGTGATTCGTGCACCAACACTTTTTCGGCAAATCCACCTGTGCGCATGCTCTGCACTACAGGCTTGCCATCTTTGTCCTTGATTGGTGTTGCTGCATCAAGTGGAAACTGAGTTGAACATGTGACCGGGTTACCCATGCTGCATCCGTGGCAATGACCGCACGAACGAATCAGCGTGACAACAACATGATCTCCAACTTTTACGGTGGTGACACCATCTCCAACGGTTTCAACTACTCCTGCACATTCGTGGCCGAACACCGCTGGCAATGTTCCACTCCAGTGTCCGTCGGCATACGTGATGTCGCTATGGCAAATAGCAACAGCCGCCAGTTTTACTTTGACTTCACCCGGGCCAGCCTCAGCAAGTGTCACTTCTTCAATGACAAGTGGCTTTCCAAATTCGCGACAAACGGCTGCTTTCATAACAGTTGATTCCTTCTTCACTTGGGGTTTTCGTAAAAACTACTACTTGGCGTAGTCGGGACACTCGTTATCAAGGATGTGCATTAGTGCCTGGAAATGCAATTTCGCCACACCGGGATATTCCCGAGTCTGCTTGGCCACCATTGCTGCGGTTTCGTTGTCAACGAGTTGCAGTGGACGCTGCGTCGACAGCGCAAGAATCTGCAACTGTGCTGCCTTTTCGAGGTAATACAGCGAATCAAATGCCTGAGCCACGGTTTCGCCCACCACCAACACTCCGTGATTGCCCATGAACAACACGTCCTTGCCATCACTCAACAGCGAAGCGATCCGCTCGCCCTCGGATGGGTCTAGCGCCATGCCTGCATAGTTTCGATCGTAAGCAATGCGGCCATGAAAAGCACACGCGTTCTGATCTAACATCAAAAACTCAAAATCTTTCAAACATGCGAGCGCCGTCGTGTACGGCATATGAGTGTGCAATATGCATTTGGCATGAGCAACATTTCGATGAAGATACGAATGCAACACCCAAGCCGTTGGGTCGACGCCAAAGTCGAGTGAGTCGCCGCCCATCGATGTATCCACGGCAACAAGTCCACTGGCAGTTACTTGCGAAAAGTGCGTGCCGGCACGATTAACGATGAAGCGCTGACCATCGTCTGAAACTGCCATGCTGAAATGATTGGCAACTGCTTCATGCAGATTCAAACGTGCAGCCCAACGGAACGCCGCCGCCAACTCTTTGCGAACTTGTTGTTCTTGCGACATCGCTTCCCCCTAGCGCTAACTGAACTCGACGTTATTCGAGTTCGGCTGGGAACCCTGGCGCACGCAAGTCGGTGCCTGTTGCGTCTTCGAGCAACTTCACTACTTGCGACGACCATGCCTCCCCACCGTAAGCCTCTTTCGCGCGAATAAACGTTTGGTATGTGTGGCCAGCAAGATCGAGTGGCACACCAAACTCGCGACCGAAGCCCATCGCAAAACCCAAGTCCTTCAATGCAAGGTCCATGGTGAAGTTGATGTTGTATGAGCCGTTCAAAATAACTTGGCTTTCGGTTTCGTGCACGAAACTGTTGCCAGAGCTTTCCTTGATTGCCTCAAATGCAACGCCGAGATCAAGGCCTGCGCGCTTTGCGAGCATCAATGCTTCGCCAGCTGCCACCAAGTGAATAAAGGCCAGCATGTTGGTGATGACTTTGATTACCGCAGCGCTACCAAGTGGCCCGATATAGAGCACTGGGTTACCCATTGCAGCAAGCGCTGGTTTGTGTGCTTGGAACACTTTGTCTTCGCCACCAACAAGCACGGTGATGTCGCCGTGTGCCGCTTTGTGCACGCCGCCTGTAACTGGTGACTCAAGGATGTGCACGCCCTTTGACTGTGCAATTTCACCCAACCGCAAGGTTTCGCTTTGATCATTAGTGCTCATGTCAACCCACGTACCTGGAGTCGGGCGACCAGCAAGTGACTCAAGCACTCCGCCAGGGCCAGCAACTACTGCATCAATGGCTCGCGGTGAAGGCAAACACGTGAACACCGTGTCAGATGCATCACACAACTCCTTGATTGACGTTGCCCACTTTGCGCCTTTGGCAACAAGTGGTTTTCCTACATCAGCATTGAGGTCGAAGATGGTGACTTCGAAGCCATTGCGTACAAGGCTGCCCGCTAAAAACTTGCCAATGTGACCGAGTCCAATAAATCCGCAACGCATATATTCCCCTTTGAATACGAATTGATACTTATGTTTACAGTTGAATCCATGTGGTCTTCAAATTCGTGTAGCCCTCAATGGAGTGCAACGAACGGTCACGACCAGTACCTGATTGCTTGAATCCACCGAATGGCGTGGTGATTGACGAGCGGTCAAACGTGTTCACCCATACGGTGCCTGCGCGCAACTGGCGAGCAATTTTGTGTGCCTTGCTGACGTCGCGAGTCCACAATGCAGCGCCAAGGCCATATTGCGAATCGTTGGCAATGCGCACTGCTTCTTCGTCATTAGATACACGAATTGAACCAAGCACTGGCCCAAAGATTTCTTCCTTTTCAATGCGCATTCCAGGCTTCACGTTTTGGAAGATGGTTGGTGGAATGTAGATGCCGCCCTTTGTTGGCTCTACTGGTTTACCACCGGTGTGAATGGTTGCACCTTCTGCTTGCCCAATGCCGATGTATTCATTGACGCGATCAAACTGCGCGCGGTCGACAATGGTTCCCATTGCCGTGCTTGGGTCGTACGTATCACCAGGCATGATGGTTTCTGACACCTTGCGAACCTTGTCGAGTAGTTCGTCTTCAATCCTTTGGTCAACGACCATGCGCGTACCTGCATGACACGTTTGGCCCGCGTTGTAGAACACGCCCCATGCAATTGCTGATGCTGCTGCATCAATGTCTGGGCAATCGCTCAACACCACATGTGGAGTTTTGCCACCAAGTTCGAGAGACACAGCCTTTGCATTGCTCTCTGCTGCGTACTTCAAGAAATACTTACCTACTTCTGTTGAACCAGTGAATGCCAACTTATTGACGTCCATGTGCTTGCCGAGTGTTCCACCGCAACTTGGCCCAAAGCCGTTGATCACGTTGAACACACCTTCAGGCAAACCTGCGCGAACAGCAAGCTCTGCAAACAACAATGCCGACAATGGTGACTGTTCTGCTGGCTTCAAGATGACGGAGTTTCCGCCTGCAAGTGCTGCCCCAACCTTCCACGAGCTGATGATGAGTGGGTAGTTCCAGGGAACCACTGCACCAACAACTCCCATTGGTTCGCGCTCAATGAGCGCAATGCTGTCACGAGGAATTGGTGCAATTTCTCCGTACAACTTGTCAATCGTTTCTGCATACCACTGAATGTTGTTTGCACATGAAGCAACGTCAACATTGAGTGAGTCACTAATTGGCTTGCCGCAATTCATGGTTTCAAGGAGTGCCAACTCTTCGGCGTGTTCGCGAATCAGTTGCGCCCACTTCAACATCACATTCTTGCGATCAAGCGGAGCCATCTCGCTCCACACACCTGCTTCGAATGTGCGCTTGGCAACAGCCACTGCGCGATTGACATCTTCAACATCGCCTTCGGCGACTTGTGCGATAACCGACCCATCGCGCGGGTTAATGGACTCAAACGTTTTCCCACTGGCAGCATCAACAAACTTGCCGTCAATAAACAACTGGGTGCGCGCAACTTTTTGGCCTGCTCGCTTGGTCCAGTCTGCGGTGGTGAGTGCATGTGCCATGGGGATTTTTTCCTTAAGTCTGTTCGTAAAGCGTAAAAACCGTACCAGCAAGTGGCATGCTTCTAGGCTTCCAGAGTGGAAACGCGCTCGTTTTTAGCCATTGCATCGGTTGAGCGCACTGGCTCCACGTTGCTGTGCTCCATTCTGCGTGGCACCCACTTGGCGGGCACGCCTATTGAATACCTCAATATTCAGACAAAGAACTTTGAGCGAATTCGCAATCAGTGCGGCCAACCAAAAATTAAGTTCACCCACCGCCCCATTGCACGAGTGCGCAAGCTCACGGGTCGCTACCCGTGGCGCGATATCTCCTATTTCAGTTCGACATCGTGGCGCCGTTACCTCAGCGCGATTGCCCAGCAGCACACCACCACAAATGGCGTCTTCGGAATAAAGATGCACTGGAATCAATACAAGCGCCACATGCTCGACATGGGCGTGGACGCAAGTTTCTGGAATGTACCCGTGAAGTGGGTGCGCATCACACGCGAAGACGAACTCCGCCAGGCAATCTCGTTTGTGCGCGCTGCACAAACCGAATCATGGAACAGCAACATGGCGACAAAAGCAGAACCCGTGTACGACGCTGACGCAATTGCATCCGCGCTCGCTCGGATCTCTAATGAGAACTCAGATTGGGATGTGTATTTCGCCCAGAACAACATCACACCACTACACATCACCTACGAGCAACTCACACGCGACATGGATGCCACCATCAGGCGCATCATGTCCTTCATTGAAACGCCCATTGATGTGGTTCCCGAACCACAAACCAAGAAACAAGGCGACTCAATAAATAAGGAGTGGGCCGAGCGCTTTCTTACGCAATACCCAGAGCACACCGAGCGAACACGGATGTGGCAGGGCTTACACTGAGTACGTGAGCACACAGCACGTATCTGACATTTTTGACCCAACACAGTGGAACGAAGTGAAGGGTTTTTCGTTTAACGACATCACCTACCACCGTGCCAAGGCGCATGGCACCGTGCGCATTGCATTTAACCGTCCAGAAATTCGCAACGCCTTTCGTCCGGCAACCGTTGACGAGTTGTTCTCCGCACTCGATCATGCACGGCAGTCAAGTGATGTTGGATGTGTGTTGTTAACCGGTAACGGACCATCTCCAAAGGATGGCGGTTGGGCATTTTGTAGCGGTGGCGACCAACGCATTCGTGGCAAAGATGGATACAAGTATGCAGACGGCGAAACCGCCAACACGATCGAGCCAGGACGAACCGGCCGACTGCACATCTTGGAAGTTCAGCGTCTTATTCGCTTCATGCCAAAAATTGTGATCTGCGTTGTTCCAGGCTGGGCTGCAGGTGGTGGTCACAGTTTGCATGTTGTCGCCGACCTCACGCTTGCCAGCAAAGAACACGCACGCTTCAAACAAACCGATGCTGACGTCGCGAGCTTTGATGGCGGGTTCGGTTCGGCCTATCTTGCACGCCAGGTTGGACAAAAGTTTGCGCGCGAAATTTTCTTCCTTGGTCGTGAGTACTCTGCAGAAGACGCACAACGCATGGGCATGGTCAATGCCGTTGTCCCCCACGCCGAACTTGAAGCCACTGCATTGCAATGGGCAAAAGAGATCAACGGCAAGAGCCCCACAGCGCAGCGGATGTTGAAGTTCTCTTTCAACCTGATTGATGATGGCTTAGTTGGACAACAGGTGTTTGCGGGCGAAGCCACTCGCCTTGCTTATATGACCGATGAGGCCGAAGAAGGACGAAACTCGTTCCTTGAAAAACGCGAACCAAACTGGGACGCGTTCCCCTGGCTGTACTAGTTCTTCATGATCGTCACGATTGACGATGCGCTCGACCCCAGGTTGAATGCTTTTCGTTGGCGTGAACGACAATTGACCACCATTGCGCAACGCAAGTCGGCACTCAACGAAGGACTGTTCATTGCTGAGGGTGATCTCGTCGTGCACCGGGCACTCGAAGCAGGTTGCACTCCCGATGTTGTGCTGTGCGACCCAAAGTGCGCGTCAGAGTTTTCTGATGCCGTGCACAACGCTGGCGGGACAACACTCGTTGCCAGTGCTGACATTCGTCGCGAAGTGACGGGGCTTGGCGTACCACTTGATGCGATCGGCGTGTTCAAACGCCCACCTCTTGTTTCAGTTGACGACCTCATCGCACAGTCAACCAGGCTGATTGTTCTTGACTGCGTAGACAACCCAAGCAATGTTGGGTCAATTGCGCGCACCGCAGCAGCCCTTGGATGGGACGGATTACTGCTTGATCCGACTAGTTCTGACCCACTTTCCCGCCGAGCACTGCGCGTCAGTATGGGTACCACGTTCAAACTTGGCTTTGCTCGCTTTGCAAGCACCAACGAAA
>LIAZ01000057.1 GCA_001438985.1 Acidimicrobium sp. BACL17 MAG-120823-bin42
CTTTCACGTCGTGAAGTAGAAACATTCCTTTCCGCAAAGGGCGACGGTCAGTCGGCGCCAAAGCGCAAAGCACCAAAGCTCGAATACGAAATTGGCGAAGGCGTGCGCGTGAAGGAAGGCCCATTCGCCGACTTCTCCGGTCAAGTCGCAGAAATCAATCCAGATCACATGAAGTTGAAAGTGCTCGTCAACATCTTCGGTCGCGAGACCTTGGTGGAGATGGACTTCAGCCAAGTGGCAAAGCTCTAAACAACTTCCAAAAAAGAAAGAACACTCGTCATGGCAAAGAAAGACGTTGTAGCAGTCGTCAAGATCCAGATCCCAGCTGGAAAAGCAACGCCTGCACCACCAGTAGGTACAGCACTCGGACCACACGGAATCCAAATCATGGACTTCGTGAAGCAGTACAACGCTGCAACTGAAGCGCAAGCAGGAACGATCATTCCAGTTGAAATTTCAATCTGCGAAGACCGCACGTTCACCTTTATTTTGAAGACACCTCCAACACCAGTTCTGCTTCGTCAGAAGGCTGGTTTGGAAAAGGCAGCAAAGAACCCAGGCAAAGAAGTTTGCGGCAGTGTTACTGAAAAAGACATTGAAGAAGTTGCCAAGATCAAAATGCCAGACCTCAACGCCAACGACATGGAAGCCGCAAAGCTTCAGGTCCGCGGAACTGCCCGTTCAATGGGCCTTACCGTTGTTGGCTGAGTAAACAGTTCATATACATACGTCGGATCGGGACGACCTCGCCCGAACGACACAACCATGAGGGAGGCTTTATGCCACTAGGAAAGAAATACAAAGCAGCAATTGCCAGTTACGACATCGAAGCGGCGTTTTCGTCGAGCGATGCGTTGAACAAGGCCAAGACGATGGCAACCGCCAAGTTCGATGAAACCATCGAATTGGTAGTGCGCTTGGGTCTTGACCCACGTAAGGCCGATCAGGCAGTTCGTGGAACCGTCGCCCTTCCTTCGGGAACCGGTAAGACCGTTCGCGTTGCCGTGTTCGCAGCAGGTGAAGCAGCCCAGGCTGCTCGCGATGCTGGCGCCGACATTGTGGGCACCGACGATCTTGCAGCCGCCATTGAAGGCGGAAAGATGGACTTCGACATTGCGATTTCCACTCCAGACCTCATGCCAATGGTGGGTAAGTTGGGCCGCGCGCTCGGACCACGTGGCTTGATGCCAAACCCAAAAACGGGAACCGTAACCAACGACGTTGGTCGCGCAGTCACCGAATTTAAGGGTGGAAAAGTTGAATACCGCACCGATCGTTACGGCAACGTACAAGTTCCAGTTGGCAAAGCCAGCTTCGAACTGTCGGCGCTTGAAGCCAACTTTGCAGCAGTAATGGAAGAACTCATGCGTGCTCGTCCTGCTTCGGCAAAGGGCAAGTACGTCAAGAAGGTTTCGGTGTCGTCAACCATGGGACCAAGCGTCCGCGTTGACTCCAGCGCTTACTAAATAACGATTAGTCAAAGGTCCTGGTTTGGCGGGGTGTCAATACCCAAAACACCCCGCTAGCCTGACCACTCACATAACAACCCAATCCGATTTTTCGGAACGGTTGCTCGCCACAGACATTTGGTTGGTTCGAAGTAATTCGAATCACGAATAAGACGAAAGTCTTGCCAAACGAGGCGAATACTCGAAGAGCGCGACATCAGTCGCAGCGCAGAGAGCGTTCGTTGAAGTGTCCGAGCGCCCGCGCCGAACAAACAAGTTCCATCATTCGACAGCAACCAAAGGGCAACGATGTCAACATCACCAAACGCCGAAAAGGCAGCAGTAGTCACTGAAGTTCGCGAAAAGCTCGCAGCATCAGACGCAGCACTCATCACCGAATACCGCGGTATGACCGTGGGATCACTCGCTAAGTTGCGCCGTTCACTGCGCCCACATGGTGCTGAATACAAGGTGTACAAGAACACACTCGCAAGCCGCGCAGCACAAGAAGCCGGTTTCGAAGGTTTGTCCGACTTCCTTGTTGGCCCAACCGCAATCACCTTTGTTAAGGGTGACGCTTCGGCAGCAGCAAAAGCACTCCGCGACCACGCAGCAACCAACCCATTGTTGGTGTTGAAGGGTGGCGTTATCGGTGGCAAGACAGTCGATGCCGTGCAGTTGAAGGCTCTTGCCGACTTGCCAAGCCGCGAAGTTCTGTTGTCGATGTTCGCTGGTGCTCTCAAGGCCCCACTCAGCAAGACCGCGAACTTGCTCCAGGCCCCAATGCGTCGTGCCGCTTACGGCATCAAGGCGCTGATCGAATCGAAGGATGCGGCGTAATAGCCACGTTCAAGAAACCAATCCCAATAACCAAGATCAATACAGAAAAATAGGAGAAAAGAAATGGCACTCACCAAAGACCAGATTCTTGACGGAATCGCAGAATTGTCAGTAATCGAACTGAAGGACCTCCTCGATGCATTCGAAGAGAAGTTCGGCGTCACCGCAGCAGCACCAGTTGCCGTTGCAGCAGCAGGCGGGGCAGCAGCAGGCGGAGCCGCTCCAGCAGCAGCAGAAAAAGACGAGTTCACCGTCATCTTGAAAGAAGGCGGAGCTCAGAAGATTCAGGTGATCAAGGTTGTTCGTGAACTCACCAGCCTCGGCTTGAAGGAAGCAAAAGACCTCGTAGACGGCGCTCCAAAGCCTGTCCTCGAAGGCGCCAGCAAGGACGATGCCGAGAAGGCAAAGGCCAAGTTGGAAGAAGCCGGCGCAGTAGTCGAACTCGCCTAATTTCAGCCATTTAGGTCTGTAAGCCCGGGGCGAAAGCCTCGGGCCGCAGCCTTCTATCAGGACTGGGTTAAAACCGCAAAAGCGGCGGTAGCCTAGTCCGTTGCCGTGCGTAGCCCCCTGAACCTTCCCCCAAAGAAGTTCATCTGGCTCGTCGATTCGTATTCATCACTTCTCGATCAGGAGTAACTCAGTGGCCTCACGTGCGTCTGCACGCGAACGGTATTCGTTCGCGACCCTTCCAGAAACCCTCGAACTTCCCGACCTCATCGCGGTACAACGCGAGAGTTTTGATTGGTTCCTTAAAGAAGGTTTGAAGGAAGCTTTCGAAGATATTTCGCCAATCAAAGGATTCAGCGACGATCTTCAACTCGAACTCGAATTCGATCCAGACGATGAGGACTTGTGTCCGAAACCAAAGTTCACAGTCGCCGAGTGCCGCGAACGTGACATGACGTATGCGTCGCCAGTGTTTGTGCGCGCCCGTTTCTTAAACAAGCCAACAGGTGAAATCAAAGAGCAAGTTGTCTTCATGGGCGACTTCCCGAAGATGACCGAAAAGGGAACCTTCATCATCAACGGCACCGAGCGTGTTGTGGTGAGTCAGTTGGTTCGTTCACCAGGCGTTATTTTCGAACCAGGTGAGCGTTATCGCTTGCGTAACTTGTCGAAGCACCAATTGGTAAAGGGAACCATCCACCCGTACCGCGGTGAATGGCTCGAGTTCGACGTAGAGCAGAAGCCAGGTAAAGATGTCACTGCCGGAACCCGTGTTGCACGTAAGCGCCGCATCGGCATCTTCACGTTGTTGCGCGCACTTGGTTACGACGAAGAAAACGCTCCAGGCTTCCTCGATCGTTTCGTTAACTACTTCGACTTCCTCGAAGGTCAGTGGGAAAAGGAGCGTCCAATCGCTCCAACTCGCGAAGAAGCTCTTGTCGAAATTTACAAGCGCGCTCGTCCGGGCGAACCACCAAACGTCGAAGCAGCACGCGCATATTTCGAAGGCGCATTCTTCGAGAACCGTCGTTACGACTTGTCACGTGTAGGTCGTTACAAGCTCAACCGTAAGTTGGGCGCAGAAATCGAAAAGATTGGCAAGTTGTTCGACATGAAGGTCGGCACCGAACTTGGCAAGCTTGACGTTCCTGTTGAAGGACAAGATGTCCTCAGCCGTTGCGAAGTTCTTGCAACCATTACGTACTTGTTGCACCTCGTAAAGCAAGAGCCTGGCTACCGTCTCGACGACCAGGACCACTTTGCAAACCGTCGTATTCGTTCGGTTGGTGAATTGATTCAGAACCAGGTTCGTATCGGTTTGTCACGTATGGAGCGTGTTGTTCGCGAGCGCATGACCACGCAAGATGTGGAAGCGATTTCGCCACAAACGCTCATCAACGTGCGTCCAGTTGTTGCTGCAATCAAGGAGTTCTTCGGAACTTCACAGTTGTCGCAGTTCATGGACCAAGTGAACCCATTGTCGGGTCTTACGCACCGTCGTCGTTTGTCGGCTCTCGGACCAGGTGGTCTCAGCCGTGAGCGCGCAGGTTTCGAAGTTCGCGACGTTCACTTTTCGCACTACGGCCGCATGTGCCCAATTGAAACGCCAGAAGGACCAAACATTGGTCTGATCGGTGCGTTGTCAACGTATGCACGTGTCAACCCATTCGGATTTATCGAGAGCCCATACCGTCGCGTTCGCAACGGCAAGGTCACCGACGAAATCGTGTACATGCCAGCAGACGAAGAAGAAAACTACGTAGTTGCTCAGGCCAACACGCCACTCAATGCAGACGGCACCTTTAAGGCAGAGCGCGTACTCGTACGTCGTTCACCGCAGGCAGCCAGCTTGGATGACTTGAAGAAGATGCTTGAAGCAGAGAGCTTCTTTGGTTCAACCACCGACATTGGTTATGTGCCTGGAACAGAAGTCGACTTCATCGACGTTTCGGCTCGCCAGATTATTTCGGTAGCAACTGCGTTGATTCCGTTCTTGGAGCACGACGATGCAAACCGCGCACTCATGGGTGCAAACATGCAACGTCAGGCTGTGCCATTGCTTCGTGCCGAGGCTCCGTATATCGGAACCGGTATCGAATCACGTGCAGCACGTGACGGTGCCGACTTGGTACTTGCAAAAGATTCAGGAACCGTTACATCAGTAACCGGCGACCAAATCACCATTGCATACGACAACTTGAAGAAGGCTGACGGAGAACACAAGTTGTTCAAGTTCCGTCGTTCAAACCAAGACACCAGTATCAACCACATCATTCGTGTGAAGGAAGGCCAGAAAGTTGCTAAGGGCGACTTGATTGCCGATGGTCCTTCAACCGACATGGGTGAACTTGCACTTGGAAAGAACTTGCTCGTGGCATTCATGCCATGGGAGGGCTACAACTTCGAAGACGCCATCATCTTGAGCGAGCGTTTGGTGAAAGAAGACGTGCTGACGTCAATTCACATCAAGGAATACGAAGTTGACGCTCGTGACACCAAGCTTGGACCAGAAGAAATCACTCGCGACATTCCAAACCTGAGCGACGACATCCTTGCCGACCTCGACGACCGCGGAATCATTCGCGTGGGCGCCGAAGTTGGTCCTGGTGATGTGCTCGTTGGAAAAGTCACTCCAAAGGGTGAAACCGAACTGACACCAGAAGAGCGCCTGTTGCGCGCAATCTTCGGTGAGAAGGCTCGTGAAGTTCGCGACACCAGCCTCAAGGTTCCACACGGCGAAAGCGGCAAAGTCATTGACGTGAAGGTGTTGTCACGCGAAGCGGGCGACCGCGAAGCTGGCGACGAATTGCCACCAGGTGTAAACCAGTTGGTCCGCATTTATGTTGCGCAAAAGCGCAAGATCAGCGTGGGCGACAAGTTGGCAGGACGTCACGGTAACAAGGGTGTTATCTCCAAGATTCTCCCTATCGAAGACATGCCATACATGGAAGACGGAACTCCTGTCGACATCATCTTGAACCCACTTGGTGTACCAAGCCGAATGAACATTGGTCAGGTGCTTGAAGCGCACCTTGGCTACTGCGCACGTTGGGGTTGGAACGACGTCAAGAACAACAAAGTTGTTGGCGATGCACCGATCCGCGGTACCGAAACCAAGACACGTATCAACACCAAGCCAGCAACATTTGTTGCTACGCCGGTGTTCGATGGTGCTCACTGGGATGAAGACGAAGCCGCTGGTCCACACCCAACCATTCAGTCGATCTTACGAAACCTCAACCCAGAGTCATCTGATGGCAAGCGTTTGATCGGTGACGATGGCAAGACACAACTACGCAACGGTCGCACCGGCGAGTACTACGACAACCCAACCATGGTTGGCTACATGTACATCATCAAGTTGTCACACATGGTCGACGACAAGATTCACGCACGTTCAACCGGGCCATACAGCATGATCACTCAGCAACCTTTGGGTGGTAAAGCACAGTTCGGTGGTCAGCGCTTCGGTGAAATGGAAGTGTGGGCACTCGAGGCTTATGGTGCTGCGTACTGCTTGCAGGAACTCCTCACCATTAAGTCAGACGACGTACTTGGGCGCGTTCGCGTGTACGAGGCAATCGTCAAGGGCGAGAACATTCCCGAGCCAGGCATTCCCGAGAGCTTCAAGGTGCTCATGAAGGAAATGCAGGCATTGTGCCTCGACGTAGAAGTCATCTCCAATGAAGGCAAGAACATTGAACTTGCCGACATGGACGAAGACGTCTTCCGCGCAACACAGGAACTCGGAATCGACATTTCGCGACCAGAGCGTGGCTCTGACGCAGATGACCGTGACCGTGAACGCCGCCGCGAACAACGCGCTTTCTAACTCCACGTACTAACCAGAGAATTTGACGAGCAGATAAGAACGAGAAGAGGAAAACATGTCCGACTCACTAACCGAAATCAAGAACAAGGTTGACGTCAATAGTTTCGAACAGTTGCGCATTGGCTTGGCCACTGCTGACGACATTCGGAACTGGTCACGTGGTGAAGTAAAGAAGCCAGAAACCATTAACTACCGCACTTTGCGCCCAGAGCGTGATGGTCTGTTCTGTGAAAAGACATTCGGACCAACCCGTGACTGGGAGTGCTACTGCGGTAAGTACAAGCGTGTGCGCTTTAAGGGCATCATCTGCGAAAAGTGCGGCGTTGAAGTAACTCGCTCGAAGGTTCGTCGTGAGCGCATGGGCCATATCGAATTGGCTGCACCAGTAGTTCACATTTGGTACCTACGCGGAACCCGTTCATGGTTGGCATATTTGTTGGGCGGCCTCGAGCCACGCGACGAAATCAAGGCCAAGCAGTTGGAGAAGGTCATTTACTTCGCCGCATGGTTGGTCAGCAGCGTGGACGCCGACAAGCGCCATGCCGACATGACCGAACTGGAAGAAGTGCTCCGCGAGGACACCGAACAGTTAATCAAGAACCGCGAAAAGGATCTGAAGCAGCGTCAAAAGGATGCCGAAGCAGAGCTGAAAGAACTCGAGAAGTCTGGCGCCAAAGACGCCGACATTCGCGCGCGCCAGAAGTTGATCGACAAAGACCTCTCGATGATTGCCGAGCGTTATGGCAAAGAGCTCGACTTGCTCCAGCGTGCACATGACACGTTCGGCAAGATGCACTCACGCATGATTGTTGAAGACGAAGAGTTGTGGCGCGAAGTGAAGGATCGCTACGGCGAATACTTCGTTGGCGGCACCGGTGC
>LIAZ01000058.1 GCA_001438985.1 Acidimicrobium sp. BACL17 MAG-120823-bin42
ATTGCATACGGCGCACCAGATGATCCGAACACCTTCATGGCCATGGTCAATCAAATTCCGGATGGCGCTGTATTCTCGGCGTTCTCCATCGGTCGCATGCAGATTCCATTCGTTGCTCAGTCGGTACTTGCCGGTGGCAACGTGCGCGTTGGTCTTGAAGACAACCTGTACTTGAACCGCGGCGAACTTGCCACCAACGGCAAACTCGTTGAGCGCGCTGTCAATATTCTCGAGAACATGAACGTGTCCATCATGGGCCCTCAGGAAGTTCGCGAAAAACTTAAACTCACCAAGCACGCGTAAGGAGTAGCCATGAGCAACATTCCTGGCTTACAGACCGTTGGGCTACTTGGTGGTGGTGTAATTGGTGGTGCCTGGGCCGCACGCTTTGTTTTAAATGGTGTTGATGTGAAGTTGTACGACATTGATCCGCAGGCAACCCGCAAAATGAACGAGATCATGGTTAATGCACGTCGTGCATATTCCAAGCTGACGCTTGCCCCCCTTCCACAAGAGGGAACTATCACATTTGTGAACACGCCTGAAGAGGCTGTTACAGATGTTGATTACGTTCAGGAAAGCGCACCAGAACGCCTCGAGTTGAAGCAAGAATTGCTTGCTCGAGCCAGTAAGGCCGCATCACCAACCACAGTGTTTGGCTCATCAACGTCTGGACTTTTGCCAACGCAGATCCAAAAGGACATGGTGAACCCAGAGCGTTTCGTGGTGGTGCACCCCTTTAATCCCGTGTATCTCATGCCACTCGCCGAAATTTGTGGCGGCGACTTAACGAGTGAAGCAACCAAGTTGCGCGCAAAGGAAGTGGTCACGGCAGTGGGCATGAAGCCGCTCATGCTGAGCAAAGAAATTGACGGATTTATTGCAGACCGTTTGATGGAAGCGCTGTGGCGCGAAGCATTGTGGCTTGTAAATGACGGCGTTGCCACTGCAGAAGAAATTGACGACGCAATGCGGTTTGGCCCCGGCTTGCGCTGGTCGTTCATGGGTACATTCCTGGTGTATCGCATTGCCGGTGGCGAAGCAGGAATGCGTCACTTCATGGCGCAATTTGGCCCATCGCTGAAATGGCCTTGGACCAAGTTGATGGACGTGCCAGAACTAGACGATGTGTTGCTGGAAAAGATTGTTTCGCAAAGCGATGATCAGGCCGGCACCGCCACCATTCGCGAACTTGAAGCGCTTCGCGATGACTGTTTAGTTTCGGTATTCCAAGCATTGCGTGGCAATAACTACGGTGCTGGAAAAGTACTCGCCGAATACGAACGCGAGCTCTTTGGTCGCGGCCCGGTGCCTGTGCTTGACCCACTTGCCCCTTCTGTTTCGCACGAGATGATCATTCCTGCCGACTGGACTGACTACAACGGCCACACGAATGATTCGCGTTACTCACAACTTGCCAGCGAAGCAAGCGACACGTTTTTCCGCGCGATTGGGTTTACACCGGAGTACCTGGCAACCGGTCGCACGTTTTACACCGTTGAAGGCCACACGCGTTATCTTGATCAAACACATTCGGGCGACAAGATCAAGGTTCTTACTCGCGTTGCCTCATACGACGAAAAGCGCATTCACTTGTGGTCTGAAGTGGTTCGCGAAGACGATGTTGTTGCATTTACCGCAGAACACATCTTCTTGCATGTTGACACCAACACTGGCAAGTCGTCGCCAATGGGCGGCGAGATGATGACGAAGTTGAAGCCAATCGGCGACGCACACGCAAAGCTTCCTCAACCAGTTGGCATTGGCCGACGTGTTGGCGAAAAGCCTGCCAAGTAGGCGACGATGAGCGCAGTGGTGTGGACGCCCGGAACCGTGGTTCCTGCCCCGCTCGACTTGTACACCTGCAAGGTTGAACAGGACTGGGTGGACTACAACGGCCACATGACCGAGGCTGCATACCTCACTGCCATGGGTTGGGGCTCGGATGCCCTGTTTACCTACATCGGTGACAACGACGAGTACCGAGCTGCAGGCAATTCGTTCTACACCGTAGAAACCCACATTGTGTATGAGGACGAAGCCTTCCTTGACCAACCGCTGCACTGCACCACGCTCGTTCTCGACATGGATGCAAAGCGGATGCACATCTACCATGAATTGTTCAATTCAGACACCGGAAAGCGCTTATCTAATTGCGAGCAAATGCTGGTGCATGTTGATATGAAGTTGGGAAAGTCAGCGCCGATTCTTCCGCACGTTGCCGAAGCTCTGACCGCAATTTACGAAGTACACAAGCATATGCCAACACCTGAAAATGTTGGTCGCGTCATGAAAATCAAACACGAGTAAAGGACCAATATGAATTTTGAACTCACCGACGAACAGCAAGCAATTGTTGACACCACACGCACCTTCACCGAAAAGGAACTCATCCCCCACGAGGAGCTCGTAGAAAAACTCGGGAACGTACCACCAGACTTGGTGCAGCAGATCAAAGACCGTTCAATCGCCGCGGGCATCTATGCATGCAATATGCCCACCGAATATGGCGGTGGCGGACTTAACTCATTTGATTCAACACTTGTAGACCGCGAGTTTGGCGCAACGTCGTACGCATTGCATTACATCGTTGCTCGCCCGTCAAACATCTTGCGCGCGTGCAAAGACGAACAAATTCAGGAGTACCTCATTCCCACCATCACAGGCGAACGAGTTGATTGTCTTGCAATGAGCGAGCCTGATGCTGGATCAGACGTGCGTGGCATGAAGTGCACTGCAGTGAAAGACGGCAAAGACTGGGTAATCAACGGAACGAAGCACTTCATTTCCCACGCCGACCTTGCCGACTACACCATTTTGTTTGCAGCAACCGCCGAAGAGCAAACGTCAAAGGGACCAAAGAAAAAGATCACCGGCTTCTTGGTGGACTTCGACACACCGGGTTGTGAAAAAGTTGCTGGCTACAACAGCGTGTCCAACTCTGGATACCACAACTTGATTATCAACTTTGATAACTGCCGAGTTCCAGAAAGCAAGATTCTTGGCGAACTGCACGGAGGTTTTGATGTAGCCAACGAATGGCTTGGCTCCACTCGCCTACAGGTTGCGGCCGTGTGCGTAGGTCGTGCTCGGCGAGCATTGCAGATGAGCATTGAATGGGCAGCCACCCGCGAGCAATTCGGTCAGCAGATTGGCAAGTTTCAAGGCGTGTCGTTCAAGTTGGCCGACATGCAGACGCAACTCGATGCCGCAGAGTTGTTGACATTGCGTGCCGCCTGGAACGATGCGCATGGCAAGTTTGACGATTCAGAAATGGCAATGGCCAAGGTATTTGCCAGCGAAATGTGCCAGTTTGTCACCGATGAGGCGATTCAAATCTTTGGCGGCATGGGCTTGATGGACGAATTGCCGCTTGAGCGGATGTGGCGCGATACTCGCGTTGATCGCATTTGGGATGGCACGAGTGAAATTCAGCGCCACATCATTTCGCGTCAATTACTTCGCAAGTACGGCGGCTGAGTTCAACAATGCCCGATCTCTCGCGCTTGCTTAACCCACGCAGCATTGCCGTGATTGGTGGTGCACCCGCTGCGCGAGTAGTTGAGCAGTGCTTAAAACTTGGCTACACCGGAAAGATCTGGCCTGTACACCCAACGAAAAAGGACATGCACGGAGTTGCCTGCTTTCCTGCGCTTGCCAACCTGCCTGGCGTTCCTGATGCAGCATTCGTTGCGGTCAACCGTCACCTTACGCTTGACGCAATTTCACAGTTGAGCGCAATGGAAGCCGGCGGCGCAGTGTGTTACGCGTCAGGATTTGCCGAATCAGGCGATGTTGAGTTGCAAACCGAGCTCGTGCGACGTGCTGGCGAACTTCCGATACTTGGCCCTAACTGTTACGGCTACATCAATGCATTAGATGGCATTGCACTGTGGCCAGATGAACATGGCTGCATACCGGTACAGCACGGTGTCGGCATTATTTCGCAAAGCGGCAACGTGGGCATCAACCTCACCATGCAGCAACGCGGCTTGAACATGGCGTACATGGTCACTGTGGGAAATCAGGCTGGTGGCGGTGTTGAAGATGCGCTGCAGTCATTTATTAATGACGACCGCGTCACCGCGATAGGCATGTTTATCGAGGCCGTACGCGAGCCAATTCGTTTCGCTGAACTTGCGCAATTGGCGTACAACAAAGGCAAGCGCATTGTTGCATTGCAAACCGGCAAGTCTGAAGCAGGAGCGCTCATTGCTGCTTCGCACACGGCTTCGCTTGCGGGCAACCGTCAGGCCTACGCCGCTTTGTTTGATCGCTGCGCAGTTGCCACCGTAGAGACACCTACAGAACTGATTGAAACATTGAAGATGCTTGACAACGGTGGGGTGCTGGGTGGTTATCGACTTGCATCGCTGTCATGTTCAGGTGGCGAAGCATCGCTCATTGCCGACATGTCGGAATTCACCAACCTGAAGTTTGAGCCATTCCCTGCAGAACAGACTGCGCGAATAGAAGCAACGCTCACCGAACTGGTGCATGTTGGTAACCCTTTCGATTACCACACGTTTATGTGGGGCGATAAATCCGCCATGACCGCAACGTTTGGTGAAACCATGCGCGGTGATCATGATGCAACGTTGTTGCTGCTTGATGCCCCACCACGCGACGATCAGGATGCAAGTAGTTGGCTGGTTGCTGCAGAGGCATTTGCTGCAGCGGCACAAACAACTGGTCGACGCGCAGTATGTGTGGCAACCATGTCTGAAAATTTTTCAGAAAGCATGCGCAATTCCATCATGTCGCTTGGTCTAAATGCTGCCCAGGGGCTACGCGAAACACTGGTGGCACTCGACCGCGCGGCTTGGCTTGGCACTCATTCGCCAATGGCGCTTCCATCACCAGTAGACGCACCAGGCGAAACAGCATTGGTTGATGAAGCAAACAGCAAAATTCTTCTCGCTTCTTGGGGCGTGCCAGTACCGATGGGCGCTCGCTGTACCCGCAACAATGTGGTGAGTGAAGCGCAACATATTGGCTTTCCCATCACGTTGAAAGGCCTTGGTCTCGCTCATAAAAGCGAAGCAGGCGCTGTGGCTGTTGGCTTGCGCGACACCGAACAACTCGTTGCATCGCTCAATTCGATGCCGTCTGAAATCGCTGAGTTCTTGGTTGAACAGACAGTCACCGGAATCGTCGCCGAAGTGCTCGTGAGCATTCGTCGCTCTGCCCCACTTGGTTGGCTCATTACCGTTGGCGCAGGTGGTGTGCTTACCGAGCTATGGCGCGACACGCAGTGCATGCTCGCACCCGCAACTGCCGACGACATCCACGCAGCACTGCAACGGCTGCGTATTGCTCCAATCCTCAATGGCTATCGCGGTAAACCTGCTGCCAACATTGATGCACTGGTCTCGGCGATACTCACATTGCAAACAAGCGTTGTAGGTTCACATCTTGCAGAAGTTGAACTGAATCCTGTGCTTGCCACCACCACATCGGCAATTGCCGTTGATGCGTTAATCATTGAGGAGAAATAGATCATGGCCGTACACACCACCACTTCGCTTGACGGCAAGGTGCTTGAAATAACTCTTGACCGCCCAAAAGCCAATGCAATTGATGCTGTAACGAGCCGCGAGCTGAGCAACACATTCGTTGCCTTTATGGCCGACCCTGTTCAACGTGTTGCAATACTTACTGGTGGTGGCGAAAAGTTCTTTTCCGCAGGCTGGGATTTGGGCAGCGCAGCAGATGGTGAGTCATTCGAATCGGATTATGGCGCAGGGGGATTCGGTGGCTTTCCCGAACTCACGCACCGCCCAAAGCCAATCATCGTTGCCGTAAATGGAATGGCCGTTGGTGGAGGATTTGAAATTGCGATGTCAGCAGATTTCATTGTTGCAGCGGACCATGCGCAATTCTTTCTTCCCGAAACACGTGTGGGCGTACTGCCCGATGCTGGTTCAATTCGCTTGCCTCGATTACTACCCCGCCAGTTAGCAAATGAAATCATCTTCGGTGGTCGTCGTTTAACAGCCGAAGAAGCAATGACGTGGGGAATCGTGAACAAGGTCGCCCCAAGTGCTGAACTGATGGAAACTGCACGGGCACTTGCTGCCGAGATCTGCTTGTCTGCCCCACTCAGCGTTGCCGCGGTACTCGACATCATGCGTGTTACCGAAGAATTAAACATTGCCGAGAGTTACGCTGCAATGCGTAGCAACGAGGCATACATCAAGGCGATCAATTCGCAAGATGCGTTGGAAGGCCCACATGCTTTCGCCGAAAAGCGAGACCCCGTGTGGAAAGGTAAGTAACGCTTACTTCGTCATGCACTCATCGAGCACATCGAGAAGTTCGATACCACGACTGTCTGCGTTTTCAGACTGAAATTCGCGCATCGCATACGAAAAACTGCCCTGCAAACTTGGCCACGCGCCATGTGTAGACCCCCCAGCACCCGTGTGGCCAAATGCCTGTTCATCCATTCCCAAGCGCGAGGGATTGGGGTTTAATTCAAATCCCACCCCAAACCGCAGCAGTCGACCAGACAATGGATCGTTACCCACTGAACGTTGTTTGCGCGCTACCTGAATAGTTTCAGGCTTCAACAGACGCACACCATCAAGTTCTCCACCATTAACCAACATGGCATACAGCCGCGACATTCCATACGCGCTAGCTATTCCGCCGCCACCAGGAAACTCCGACTTTGCGAACATCAACGACCCGCGCTCGGGTGGCACCAACCCATACACATGTTGCAAGCGCGGATCAACATCATCGCCGATCATTGCGGAGTAGTTGTAGTTATCGGAGCGAGTCATTTCTCCAACTCGATGCAACTCAGAATCTGGCACGCCGATGTGCACATCAAGTTGTAGTGGACCAGCAATCTCCTCACGAACAAACGTGCCCATGCTTCGGCCATCTACGCGACGCAGCAACTCACTCGCGATCCAACCGTAGGTAGTTGCATGGTATGACGGAACCCCGATCGGCGTGATTGGATGCTGGGCGGCAACGTATTGCGCCATCAACACTGGGTCTTGGATTTCTTCGACGCTGATCGACCGCTCAAGGCCCGGCACACCGGCAACGTGAGCCAGTGAGTCACCAACCAATATGCGTCCCTTGCCGCCCTCTGCAAACTCGGGCCACACACTTTCGATCGGTGCTTCCAAATTAAGTAGACCTCGTTCAACCAACATCAAGATCGCAACGGCACAAATACCCTTGGTTCCTGAGGCGATAATGCATATTGTTTCCTCGGTCCACGGTGTTCCGTCGCTGCGAACACCTCCCCACAGATCAACAACCTGCTTACCTTTGTGCGTTGCAGCAAATGATGCGCCAGCCTTGTCGGGCCCGTGGTACTTATCGAATACTTTGACTACCGG
>LIAZ01000059.1 GCA_001438985.1 Acidimicrobium sp. BACL17 MAG-120823-bin42
GGCATCAGTTGATCGACGTTCAATGTGCGTCCATCGCAGTCGGTGAACGTATGTGTTTTTTCTATTTGTACGACAAGGCAGTCTGCAGACTTATCGGCAGGGTAGGCGTAATACACCTGCCAACCTTTTGCTACATCGCTGCCGTTGTGTTCGATCACGATGGAGCGTTTGCCAAGCGGATCGCGCAAGTCGGGATAGAGGACAGGACCATCCTCTGCAATTGACTTGGCAATGTCTGCCACTTTGCCCACCACAAAGGTGCGGTTGCCAGGGGTGGAGACGACCTCGGTTCGGTTGGTGACATACGTCGCCATCAACCAAGTCACGCCAAACAACACAGCGAAAAATGCAATGCCCCCGATGATGGGCAGGACTGCGCGGGCCAAGGGTGTGCGCAGCCACGGTCTCATGATGCAAGTGTTGCCGATCGTGGATGCTCCCGACCAACCCGTGGGGATATCTGTGGGTTGGTATCTGTCACGTCAGAGGGCGTAGGGTTCTGTAGTCGTGAAACGTCCTTACCGCGTTGTAGTGGCCAAGCCTGGCCTAGATGGCCATGATCGAGGCGCCAAAACCATCACTCGTGCTCTGCGCGACCATGGTTTCGAAGTCATTTACACAGGTCTGCATCAGTTGCCAGAGCAAATTGCAGAAACTGCTTTGCAAGAAGATGTCGATGCTGTTGGCTTGTCGCTTCTCTCTGGCGCTCACCTCACGCTGTTTCCTCGCGTGATGGACGAATTGAAATCGCGTGGACTCGATGATGTTCTGGTGTTTGGTGGTGGCGTAATCCCTGATGCCGATGCTCGCGAACTTCGCAAGCAAGGTGTTGGCGAGATTTTTGGTCCAGGATCTTCATTGAAAGACATCGCTCAGTGGCTCGAGCAAGCGCTCGACGCCAAAGAGCAATAACAGGAAAGTGGCAACATGGATCTCTTCGAGTATCAGGGCAAACAGTATTTTGCGAAGTACAACATTGCGGTGTCTGCAGGTGGAGTCGCGCACACCGTTGATGAGGCGTTAGTCGAAGCTGAGAAGGCGTTGTATCCAGTTGTTGTTAAGGCACAGGTGCAAGTTGGTGGTCGTGGCAAGGCAGGCGGAATCAAGCTTGCGAACAACTCAGAAGAAGTGCGTCTGCATGCGGGAAACATTTTGGGCATGGACATCAAGGGCCATCTGGTTAAGCGCGTATGGATTGAACACGCATCAGATATTGCCGAAGAGTATTACGCATCGTTCACTTTGGACCGTGCAGCAAAACAGCATTTGCTGATGTTGTCGGCGCAAGGCGGAGTTGAGATTGAAGTGGTTGCCGAGCGCGATCCTTCAGCAATTGTCAAGTTGCATATCAACCCAATTGAAGGGTTGTCGCTTGCAACTGCACGTCAGGCAGCGGTAGATGCAAAAATTCCAGCACGAGCACTTGATGGCGTAGCCGACATGTTGGTGAAGCTGTACGAATGTTTCACGAAGGGCGATTGCGACCTTGCGGAAATCAACCCGCTCATTTTGAAGCCAACGGGGGAGGTGCACGCTCTTGATGCCAAAGTCAGTCTTGACGTCAACGCATCGTTCCGTCACCCTGAGTGGGAAGAGTACGCAGCGACAGAAGAGCTTGATGCGCGTGAGCAACTTGCTCGCGAAAAAGGTCTGCAATACATCGGCCTTGATGGAACCGTTGGAATCATTGCCAATGGTGCGGGTTTGGCCATGAGCACGCTTGACGTGGTTAACCAGGTGGGGGGAAGTGCAGCAAACTTCCTCGACATCGGTGGTGGGGCAAATGCCGAACTGATGACAGCCGCGCTCGAGGTGATCAACTCCGACGCCAAAGTGAAGAGCATTTTGATCAACATTTTTGGTGGTATCACGCGCGGTGAAGAAGTTGCGAAAGGAATTGTTGAGGCAGTGAAGCGGGTTTCATTGCGTGCTCCAATTGTGATTCGCCTTGACGGAACGAATGCTGACGAAGGACGAAAGATCCTTGCCGATGCAGGTATTCCAGATTCTCAACTCACAAGTCGACCAACCATGCTCGAGGCTGCACGTGCGGCTGTCGCGTTGGCAAAGTAAAGGACCGTCATGGCAATTTTCGTAGACCAAAACACCAAGGTGATCGTGCAAGGACTCACGGGCGGTCAGGGCCGTTTTCATGGCCTGCGTAATCGTGCGTATGGCACACAGGTAGTGGGTGGAGTAACGCCGGGCAAAGCAGGTCAAGATGTGGAAGGCATTCCTGTGTTCGACTCGGTCGAAGATGCAGTGAAAGCCACAGGTGCGACTGCCTCGTTCATTGCTGTTCCGCCAAAGGCGGCACCGGCAGCAATTTTGGAAGCTGCACGTGCAGGCATCGGATTTGTGGTGTGCATCACCGAAGGAGTGCCCGCCCAAGACGAGGCTCGCGTCTATGCCACATTGCAGCGCGACTATCCAGCAACGCGATTGCTCGGACCAAACTGCCCAGGCATCATTAGCCCGGGCAAGTGCAACATTGGAATTACTGCAGGTGAGATTGCGCAGTTGCCAAGTTCGTCGGGTCCAAACGTGGGAATCGTGTCGCGATCGGGAACATTGACCTACCAAGCGCTGTACGAATTAAAGCAGCAAGGCATTGGTGTAAGTACGTGTGTAGGAATCGGCGGCGACCCTGTTCCCGGAACATCGTTCGTTGATTGCTTGGCCGAGTTTCAGGCCGACCCCGAGACTCACGCCATTATCATGATCGGCGAGATTGGTGGATCAGCCGAGGAAGAGGCTGCAGAATTCATTACCAAGCACGTCACCAAACCCATGAGTGCCTACATCGCAGGTGTGACTGCGCCTGCTGGCAAAAAGATGGGCCACGCGGGAGCGATTGTTTCTGGTGGCAAAGGTACGGCGCAAGGAAAGATGGACGCATTGCGGATGGCAGGCGTCAAAGTGGGTCTCAATCCCACAGAGGCTGGCTCCTTGATGGCCGAAATAGTCCATAGTCTTCGTTAGGTGAACCGCCCCCACCACACTATTTCGTATCTTCCCGGCCTAGATGGGCTGCGCGCGATCGCCGTGCTTGCGGTGATCGTGTATCACGCAAATAAGAGCTGGTTGCCTGGTGGGTTTCTCGGCGTTGAAGTGTTCTTTGTCATCAGCGGTTATCTCATCACACTGCTGTTAATCAACGAATCACAACAACAGGGTCGAATTAGTTTCAAGAGATTCTGGATTCGTCGAGCGCGCCGATTGCTCCCGGCAATGTGGACGTTGCTGTTGGGTGTCACCATGTACGCCTCGTTGTTCGAGCGCGAAGAATTGGGCAAGTTACGTGGTGATGTCATCGCCGCGTTCGTGTACGTATTTAACTGGTTCAAGATTTGGTCGGGCTCATCGTATTTTGATGCATCTGCATTAGATCCACTGCGTCACCTGTGGTCACTTGCTGTTGAAGAACAGTTCTATTTGGTATGGCCATTACTCATTGCATTAGTGATGAAGCGTTTTGGAAGACGCCCGGCGAAATTGGGCATCATTTTCCTGGGCATTTCAATTGCAATCTCGCTGTATGTCGCCACGTCATATGCCGCAGGTGTGCGTGGCACGCCAATTGAAACACCCGAGCAATACATTTCGTTGTTTGGTCATGCGGTTTCGCGTCTTGACTTTTTGTTCCTCGGAACATTGGGTCGATCTGGTGGTCTGTTCATGGGTGCTGCACTCGCATTTTGGTATCGACCCGACATGTTTGCATCGACAGCAAAATCCAGCGACCGCCATGTCGTTTCGGTATTTGGAGTGGCCGGTATCGCCGGCCTTACGTATCTCATGTGGGTGTTTCGTGATGTCATTACCATCCCAGAAACGGGAGATGTGCGGGGCTACGACCCACTGTTTCAAGGTGGATTCTTGCTGGTTGGTGTTGCTTCTGTTGCAGTCATTACCGCGGCAGTGCATCCACACTCGTTTATTGGCAACAAGGTGCTGGGCAACCCGGTATTCACGTATCTCGGTCGTCGTTCGTATGGTCTGTATCTGTATCACTGGCCGGTGTATCAGTTGTATCGCAAAGTCTCGAGTAACTATTTATCGTTAGCCCAATTTGTGGTGCTATCGCTGATTGTTCTGGCATTAACCGAAATTTCGTATCGGTTCATCGAAATGCCTATTCGCCAAGGTCAATTTGGAGAGTGGTGGCACAAGTTGCGGTATCCCCGCACCGATGCTGATACAGAAAGGCGAACAAAGTTTTTTGCACTTGGTGCGGTTGCAGCGGTTCTGCCGGTGTTCTCCGTAGTGAGTTTGGCATTGGGCACAGGTGAAGGGAAGATCGCAGAAAGTATTAAGCGCAACGAAGGTGTCGTTCAGAACTTGCTTGGCACGACGGTGCCACCGGATCTGAGCGCCACAACGCTTCCGGCTACCCAGACCACCACTCTTGATGGTCAAGTGATTCCGATACTTGCAATTGGTGACTCGGTAATGCTTGGCGCTGCAAACATTTTGACCGAGCGAGGCATCACGGTTGATGCACTGAAGAGCCGCCCATTCAGGCAGGCCCTTGAAATTTCGAACTATGTAAAGTCCATCGGGCGACTTGGAGAGTTTGTCATTATCCATTTAGGCACGAATGGTCCGGTAGACCAAGCGACCCTTGACGAGATCATGGTGCCGCTTAAAGACGTTGACATTGTTCTGATGGTCACTGCTCATGTGCCGACACGCAAGTGGCAGGATTCAAATAATGAATTAATTAGGGCGATGCCAAATGCGTATGGCAATGTGCGGGTCCTTGACTGGTTCAAAGTTGCCGAAGCGCACCCCGAATATTTATACGGAGACAAAGTTCACCTCAATAATCAAGGTCAGCGAACCTACGCCGATCTCATCATGCAAGCAATAGGGAAGTAAGGTTTTCTTCATGACAACGCCTGTTCGAATCGCAATTACTGGTGCCGCTGGCCAAATTGGTTACAGCCTTCTGTTTCGCATTGCATCTGGTGCCATGCTTGGGCCTGATACGCCCGTGATTTTGCAGTTGTTAGAAGTAACTCCAGCGTTGGGTGCACTCAGTGGCGTAAAGATGGAACTCGACGACTGTGCCTTTGGACCACTTGTTGATGTGGTGTGCACTGACGATGCAAACGTTGCGTTTGGTGACGCCGATATCGCAATGTTGGTTGGTGCGATGCCACGAAAAGATGGCATGGAACGCTCCGACCTGTTATCTGCAAATGGTGGAATCTTCAAGCCCCAAGGTCAAGCGATTAGTGCCAATGCAAAAAAGAATGTCAAAGTGCTCGTCGTTGGGAACCCGGCAAATACCAACTCGCTGATCGCGATGAACAATGCGCCAAATATCGATCCGCGACAATTCACAGCAATGACACGACTCGATCACAATCGCGCTGTTAGCCAGTTAGCGCAAAAACTTGGTCGCCCAACAACATCAGTGAAGAAGATGACGATTTGGGGCAATCACTCCACGACGCAGTATCCCGACTTGTTTCACGCAGAAGTTGATGGCAAGAACGCGGCGCAGCTAATCAACGATCAGCAATGGTTGGAAGATACCTACATCCCAACGGTTGCCAAACGCGGAGCAGCGGTCATTAAAGCACGTGGTTCGTCGTCGGCGGCATCGGCAGCCAACGCTGCACTTGAGCACATTCGATCTTGGGTGCAGGGCACGCCAGAAGGTGATTGGGTGTCCATGGCAGTTCCTTCAGACGGCAGTTATGGCGTGCCCGAGGGACTGATCTCGTCTTTCCCATGCACATGTGTAAATGGTGAATACAGCATTGTGCAAGGCCTTGATATTGATGCATTCAGTCGTGCACGCATCGATGCTTCGGTGGCCGAACTGACCGAAGAGCGCGACGCCGTGCGTCAACTTGGTTTGATCTAACCCTTAATTCGCGTTCCATTTATCTGTGAGTCAGCTCGTGAACGAACGCAACCGCGCGGGTCTTGCTTGATCAGTTGGTTCTTTTCTTCCGTTGGCGACAACTGGATACCTTTACGCCACGCGTCTAAATACTTTTGGGGCCAAATCTCACCTTGCAATAGGTACACCTCGGCTCGAGGGCAGATGCGAGACATTCCAAAGTGCGTGTGACAGCGTGTCACTCGTGCATTGCCACTTGCACCCATGACGCCAATCCAGTCACCTGCTGACACGCGCTGGTTTTTTACGACTTTGATGCGCCCGAGATGTGAAAAGTAGTAGCGCACACGGTCGTCACCAATAAGGGTGATTGTGAGTCCGCCACGTGTGCCAGGTGAGTCGATTTTCTTTGTCCACTTATCGATACGACGCAGATTAGTGATGACACCAGCAGTGGGTGCGAGTACGCGTGCGTAGCAACCCTCAACATCAACAGCGGGGTATCCAATGTGGTCTCTTGGATAGCGAACGGGAACTTTGGAAAACGGGAAAACGTATTTTGGTGGTTCGCTCTCAGCAGTGGCGACTTGGGGGAAGAGCATCACAAAAAGCAGTGCAAAGCGAAGCCCCCAACGCATAACGAGACTCTAGGTGACAGCGTTGCCTTTTCTTGAAATAGCAAGTGAGGTGAAAATAATTAATGCGCCCACCCCGATGACTGATAAGCCTTGTGCAAGTGAGGAGTCAAAGAGTTGGCC
This sequence comes from Acidimicrobium sp. BACL17 MAG-120823-bin42, assembly GCA_001438985.1. Taxonomy (GTDB): domain Bacteria; phylum Actinomycetota; class Acidimicrobiia; order Acidimicrobiales; family Ilumatobacteraceae; genus UBA3006. Next base: position 6,616 of record LIAZ01000059.1, read on the forward strand.
GGCAAGTACTCCGGTGATGATGGTTACTCCTAGTCCTCCCGCTGCCACGATTCCTAAGTACACATGTTTTGCTCCGAAGATGAATAACAGACCAACAATCGCTAAACCAACCATTGGCTGCCACTTGTTGTTGTCCCAGGTGGAGAATGCGATTGCAGCAATCAAAATGCTGATTGCACCAGCGCCACGAGCCACAAGTCGGAGCCCAATAGTGCGCAACGAAATCCAAACTAATACCGATCCAGAACCAACAAAGAGCAGCGGAGCGATGGGCGTATCGGGGATGAATTTTGAAATCACTGCTGCCATAAATGGCTGAGTAGCAACAACCACGACGACAGTGCCTATGAATGTGGTTCGTGACACGAGTGCTGCGCCAACTGCAAGTGCTGATGCGGAAGCAAACAATAAGATCAAATCTTCTTGCACGTGTAAAATATCGAGAAGGAGTCCAAGTGCAAATGCGAAAGTCATTGTTGAAACTGCTGCGATGCTTTCTCCAAGTGTGTTGAGTTTGCCGCCTTTTTTCATCAATCTGAAAGAAAGGAACGCTGTTGCAAAGGTGGCAATGAATAACGTGGCATCAATACCGATCTGAGACACATCTTGCATGAGCGCAACAACAATCCATACCAGGCCGACAAAGATGACTGATCCACCAAGATATGAGGCGATATCTGAAGCTGGAATT
>LIAZ01000060.1 GCA_001438985.1 Acidimicrobium sp. BACL17 MAG-120823-bin42
CCAATCAGATCGAGTCCAAATGGCAAGACCACTGGGACGCTGAGGGCACCTTCGAAGCACCAAACCCTGCAGGCCCCCTTGCACAACCCGAGAAAGTTGCGGGCCGCGAAAAGCTGTTCGTGCTCGACATGTTTCCGTATCCGTCTGGCGCAGGACTGCACGTAGGCCACCCACTCGGCTACATCGCCACCGACGTGTTTGCGCGCTACAAGCGCATGACTGGCTACAACGTGTTGCACGCACTTGGTTATGACAGTTTTGGATTACCGGCAGAACAACACGCCATTGTGACGGGAATTCATCCGCGCATTAACACCGAGTCGAACATTGCCAACATGCGCCGCCAGTTGCGCCGACTTGGTTTGGGCCACGATGCTCGCCGCAGCGTGAGCACCACGGATGAAGAGTTTTACAAGTGGACCCAATGGATCTTCTTGCAGATTTTCAACTCGTGGTACGACGAAACCCAAAACCGCGCGCGACCAATTTCCGAACTTGTTGATGAGTTTGCTTCGGGCAAGCGCGATACGGGCATGGGTGCATGGTCGGCCTTAAGCAAAGTTGAACAACAAGATGCCATCAACAACCATCGCTTGGTGTACTTGTCGAATGCACCAGTTAATTGGTGCCCTGGTCTTGGCACCATTCTTGCCAACGAAGAAGTAACTGCCGAAGGCCGCAGCGACATTGGCAACTACCCCGTGTTCAAACGCAACATGCGTCAGTGGACAATGCGCATTACGAAATATGCCGACCGATTGCTCGACGACCTTGATCGACTTGATTGGCCAGACGCCATCAAGTTGATGCAGCGCAACTGGATTGGACGAAGCGAAGGTGCTCGCGTTCGTTTCGGTTCAGCAGCTGGCCCGATTGAAGTGTTCACCACTCGCCCCGACACATTGTTCGGCGCAACGTTCATGGTGTTGTCACCCGAGCATCCACTCGTTGATGCGTTGACTACAAGCGAGCAACTGTCAGCCGTTGCGAAGTATCGCGAAACAGCAGCAGCCCTGCAAGACGCCGACCGCACCGACGACTCGCGCAAAAAGACTGGCGTGTTCATCGGCGCATACGCAACGAACCCAGTAAACGGCGCACAGATTCCTGTATGGATTGCAGACTACGTACTCATGGGTTACGGAACCGGCGCAATTATGGCCGTGCCAAGTGGCGATGAACGCGACATGGAGTTTGCAACCGCATACAACTTGCCCGTCATTAACGTTGTTGACGAAAACGGCGAATACGTCAATTCGTCGAACGATTCAGTGTCGTTAGATGGCAAGCGCACCAAAGCCGAAGCCATTTCGCTGATGACCGCATGGCTCGACAAGAACGATCATGGCAACAGCGCAATTACCTACAAACTGCGCGACTGGTTGTTCTCGCGTCAGCGCTACTGGGGCGAACCGTTCCCCATTGTGTACGACGAAAACGATCAGCCCATCTCGGTTCCTGCATCGGCTTTGCCCGTGTTGTTGCCCGAACTTGCCGACTTCAAGCCACAAGCGCTCGACCCGAACGACGAGACCACCAACCCCATTCCACCGCTTGCACGCATTCAGGATTGGGTCAATGTCACGCTCGATCTTGGCGACGGACCAAAGCAGTACCGCCGCGAAGTAAACGTGATGCCGCAATGGGCTGGCTCGTGCTGGTACGAATTGCGCTACCTCGACCCAACGAATACTGAAGCGTTCATTGACAAAGACGTTGAAAAGTATTGGATGGGCCCAAAGCACGACGGACACACCGGTGGCGTGGACTTGTACGTGGGCGGTGTTGAGCACGCAGTGTTGCACTTGTTGTACGCGCGCTTTTGGCACAAGGTGCTGCACGACCTTGGTCATGTCAGCAGCGAAGAGCCATTCCACCGCTTGTTCAACCAGGGTTACATTCAGGCATACGCCTACCGCGACGAGCGTGGGCAAACCGTTCCTGCAAACGAAGTTGATGAAGCAAACGGCACATACACCTGGCAGGGCGAAAAGGTGGCTCGCGAATACGGAAAAATGGGCAAGAGCCTAAAAAACATCGTTACGCCAGACGAAATGTACGACGAGTTCGGTGCAGACACATTCCGCCTATACGAAATGAGCACCGGCCCACTCGACGCATCACGCCCGTGGAACACACGCGACGTTGTTGGCATGCAGCGCTTCTTGCAACGCTCATGGCGCAACTTGGTAGACGAAGACACTGGTGCACTCCATGTGAGCGATGCCGAAGCTCCGTTGCAGTTGAAGCGCGACTTGCACAAGGCCATTCATGGCGTTGGTACTGACATGCAGAACTTGCGTTTCAATACGGCAATTTCAAAACTCATCGAATTGAACAACGCACTCACCATTTATGTAAACGAGCATGGCTCTACCCCACGCGAAGTTGCTGTGCCCCTTGTACAAATGCTTTCGCCGTTGTGCCCGCACATGACAGAAGAGTTGTGGTCAATGCTTGGTCAAACCACCGAGCTCACGTTTGCGCCATTCCCTGTTGCAGACCCAGCGTTGCTCGTCAGCGACACCATTGAAATTCCTATTCAGGTGAACGGCAAGGTTCGTTCTAAGTTGTCGGTAGTTCCAACCGTGACCGACGATGAACTGCGCGCACTTGCTCTTGCAGACGAAAAAGTGATTGCGTTACTCAATGGTGCGGAACCCACCAAAGTGGTGATTGTTCCGAAACGCCTCGTCAACGTCGTTCTATAAGACCGAGCTCTCTTCAATACGGGCCGCATCTGGCGCACCTCGCATAAGCAAAATCAAACGGTTCACGCCCTCGCTAGCCAACTGCTTGCGCGCATCGCTGTTTTCATCCAGCAACGACTCATCAAACCAATCCCACACCGACACCATGAATTGGCGGTCGCCGGCTGCGTCTTGAGCCGCGCGCAGAATCTCGCCGCGTCGCTCGTGACTGGCACGAACATTTATGCCATCGCAGCGCTTGCCTGAAAGTGTGGCAAGCGCAACCGAATTCACGCCGAGTATGCGCGGAATTGAATCTTGTGGAAGTGGAAACGTTGCAAACTTGTCGTCGCGATTGTTTGACCACATGGCATCAAGCACGTCGAGCACATGCTCGAGTCGTTTATGCCGCTGTTCCATGGTTGCTGGAATGGCTGCACCAATAGCGTGCAATTCTGACGCAAACGTGCTGGTTGGCGAAGCACCTGCACCAAGACCAAGAATGAATCTGCCACCCGAAATCTCCTGCACCGTTGCTGCAGCATTGGCAACAATCGCCGGGTCGCGTAGGCCAGCGTTCACCACAAGCGAACCAAGCCCTATGTTGCGAGTTGCAGCAGCAAGCGCACCAAGTGTGGCGAAGCACTCGGGCATCGACGGTGCATTCATTACTGAACCCGACAAATGATCGGCAATCCACAAAGTGTTGTAGCCAGCGCGGTCTGCAGCATGAGCAACCGACCACAATTCGGGCCACGTGCACTGACCCTGATTGACCTGCAGGTCAATAATCACAGTTAGTTACTTCTCATGGTTTCGATATTGCCATCTACAGGCAGCACCTGACCAGAGATAAAGCGACCAGCGGGTGAACTCAGGAACACACACGATGCTGCGATGTCATCAGGTTCGATAAACGTTTGCAACGAAACCTGCTTTTCATAACCCGTGCGAATTTCTTGTGGCGTCTTGCCAACTGCTTGCGCTTCACGTTCGATTACACCATCCATGCGTGGTCCACTTACCGAACCAGGACAAATGGCATTCACGCGCACGCCAAATTCGCCGAGTTCCATCGCCCACGACTTCGTGAGCCCGATCACTCCCCACTTGGCTGCTACATATGGCGAGCGCAATGGGTAACCAAAGATTCCCGCACTTGTTGAAATGTTGATCATCGAACCTTTTGTTTTCAACAACATGGGCACAGCAAAGTGCGTAACGCGAAATGTTCCACCCAAGTTCACGCGAACGCATTCGTCGTAAGCGTCAGGGTCCATCTCATCCACTCGTGCTGTAGGCCCAGGTACACCCACATTGTTGACCAAAATGTCGAGACCGCCTAAGTCGCGCTCAATTGCTTTGAACATTGCTTCTACATCTGAAGTCTTTGACACATCGCAGATGTAGTTGGGCTGTGTTGAATCGTTGACATCACACACCACCACGATTGCACCCGCATCACGCATTGCATCGGCAATAGATTTACCTATTCCCGATCCGCCACCCGTAATCAGTGCTCGCAAACCATCAAGACGAAAACTCAATGAAGCCATAGCAAAAACCTAGCCCATGACCTTTCGCTACAGTGATCCCATGTCCTCAACTCACGTTCCTACATTCACCAAATTCAGCGAGAGCACTAAGCAAGACTGGGACAACATCACCGAGTTGTACAAGCGGACACAAGGCGATGTTGCTAATCAGGTGCTGCAACAGTTACAAAAGCTCGATAGCGAACTTGACGGCTACCCGGTCACACGCCTCGAGCATTCACTGCAAACTGCAACGCGAGCCGAGCGCGATGGTAAAAGCATGGAATACGTGATGTGCGCGCTGTTGCATGATATTGGCGACAGCCTTGCCCCCGATAATCACGAAGCTATTGCTGCGGCAATCATCAAACCATTCGTTTCCGAAGCACATCATTGGATGGTTGCACACCATGGAATCTTTCAGGGTTATTACTTTTGGCAACATATTGGATTGAATCGAAATGCACGTGATGCATTCACCGATAACCCTCATTACGAATTAACTGTTGAATTCTGTGAAAAGTACGACCAAGTGTCATTTGATTCAACATATGAATCACACTCATTGAGTTACTACGAACCCCATTTGCGAGCTTTCTTCCACTGCTAGAGTTGTTGTATGGCAACTGCGAACACCGCGGTATTAACACAACTTGATGCGAATGTTCATTCGCTTGCCGAAATTCTCGAGGTGTACTACCGCGATGGTGGCGTGATTGTCCTCAATATGCTGAGCGATGAAGTTCGCAACAATCTTCGCTCCGAATTGGCCGAATCCATGCAGTCCATTGATGCGGGCACGAAGTCAAGCGACAAAGGCGTCCAGGAATTCTGGGGAACCAACACCAAGCGCTTCACTCGCCTGGCGTACCGCTCGAAGACGTTCCGCGATCACCTGCTGGTTCACCCAATTCTTCGTGGCATTGCCGACGACGAGCTTGGCCCGCATTGTGCGTCGTATTGGATGAACACCGGTCAAGCCATGATCATCGGTCCTGGCGAAAAAGCACAGTGGTTACATCGCGATGCCGACAACTGGCCGCTCGTTCTTGGACCGACCGCCAAACCCGTCACGGTGTCGTGCATGTTCGCGCTCTCCGACTTCACTGCTGTTGGTGGAGCAACACGAGTGGTGCCTGGCAGCCAGAAGTGGGATGACTTCACTCGCAAGGCGACCGAGTCAGAGGTAACTCAAGCGGTCATGCCAGCGGGAAGCGGCTTGATCTATTCGGGAACGGTCATCCATGGCGGCGGTGCGAATCACACCTCTGATTACTGGAGAGAAGGACTGCACCTTTCATACGTGGTTGGTTGGTTAACACCAGAAGAGGCCGGCTGTGTCGGACTACCAGAAGATATTGCACGCACACTTACACAACAACAACAACAACTACTAGGCTACCGTTGCTATACAGGCGATATGAAAGCTGCACGGTTGTGGACGATCGATTACGAAGACATACCTGTCGGAATGAAATGGGAGTAAATCATGTCAGCACCAGAAATTAGAGGTCTCCAAAAGAGCTTTACGCGAGATGAGTACACCTCTCCCCAAATTTTCGCATCAGAACTCGAAACCATTTTCAGCAAACACTGGTGTTATGTAGGCAGAGCCGACAAGTTGTCACATATTGGCGACCGAATGGTGTGCAACGTGGGAAGCGAAAGCATCTTGATTGTGCGCAATCGCGAAAGCCAACTACGCGCGTACTTCAATGTGTGTCAGCATCGCGGATCACAACTATGTGATGAAAGTGGATCAGGTTATGGAGCAGCAATCACCTGCCCTTACCACGCGTGGAGTTACTCATTAGACGGAAAACTTGTCGGCGCAATCCATCACGAAAAAGAGTCATTTGATCGTGAATGCATTTCACTAAAACAAGTTCGAGTAGACGAATGGCAGGGCTGCTTGTTTGTTTGTTTGGATAATGACGAAGTGCCATTGCTTACCTGGCTTGAAAACATGTTCAGCAAGCCACTTGACCTAGACAAGTTTGGAATGGCTGGCCTGAAGAGCGTCCGAACCACTGTTGATGAGGCACAAGCCAACTGGAAAGTACTTGTAGAAAATTACTCAGAATGTCTCCACTGCTCAGTCGTCCATCCAGAGTTCTGCGAGCTCGTGCCCGTGTTTGCAACTGGTCGAACCATTGATAGAGACAGAGACGATTGGGGTGCAAATTTGGCTGATGGAGTGAACTCCATTTCGTTTAAGCAAAACCAAGGGCTAACGCTCATTCCGGGCATGGACGACAAATCGCTCTTTGGCGCTTACGTCTACCCAAACATGTTGATCGATGTCTCACCGGACTCGGTAGCGGTAACCACGTATATCCCGCGCTCTCCCACCCACACCACGGTCATTACTGACTACCTTTTTCCCGCCGATATGGCCGCCGACTCCAGCATGGACCTAAATGCGGTGATCGATTTCAACGATTTGGTGAACCACCAGGACATCGCGGTTTCCGAGCGGGTGCAGCGTGGGGCTGCCTCATCGGCCTTCAAACAGGCGTATCACACCGAAATGGAAAAGTACGCACAAGGCTTCGTCAAGCAATACCGCCAAGACACCCAAACCAGCTAGTTATAACTTCCCACTGCAAAATCTGCCGAGATTCGGTCGCTTAATTGCGAAAGACATTGACCAAAGCTGTCCATATTGTCGAGCCATTGATCTGCGTGTGCTCGTCGATGAGCGACTGAAAGGGTGATTGATTCGCTTTTTCCCCATGGTGGCAAAAACACTCCACCATTAAATTGCTTCAAGAAGTGCAGATGGCTGACTGCCGTGTTGAAGGAAAGAAACTTGCGATAACTGGTTGCAACCTCTGCATTAAAAACGATGCATACTTTGAATCCAAAGTGATAGCCATAAGCAGGCTGCCCATGATTTTTTAAAATTTCGAGTGATTGCTGCAAAATATATGATCCAACTTCATCGGCCTGTTGATAGGCCTCAGCAGTAAGCACTTCACACAGCATCGCCTTTGCTGACGCCATCGTCAGTGGGTTGCCGTTAAACGTGCCTACCTGGCTGTAAATACCATC
>LIAZ01000061.1 GCA_001438985.1 Acidimicrobium sp. BACL17 MAG-120823-bin42
ATCATAAACAATGCCAAGTTGGCCATCGCCAATTGTTTCGTCGTTCGTAACTAAATGACCGATTCCGGTCAGTGCAAACATTACGAACCGTGTTTAGCAACCAGCGCTTTAGCGCGGTCTACGAACGCGTCATGATGAAACAGGTTGAATGAATCCCATGTAGTGAGCGTGCCTGGGTCGGTCACTTTGTCGAGGAACAGCAAGCCATCGAGGTGATCTACTTCGTGCTGAAAGGTGCACGCAGTGAGGCCACGGATCTCGGTATCGATGTCGTTGCCTTCGCGATCCCATGCCTTCACATGAATGCGCGTATTGCGCGCAACCTGACCACGAATACCCGGAACCGACAAACAGCCTTCCATGTTGTTGAATGTGTCATCGTCGAGGAAGGTGATGACAGGGTTGACCAAAATGGTGAGCGGAACGCGCGGCTTGTATGGGTAGCGCGGGTTGTTGTCCACTTCGACTGCACAAATGCGTTGGTGGCGCAGCACCTGTGTTGCTGCCAGACCGGCACCATTTGCATGGCGCATGGTTTCAATGAGGTCGTCAATGAACTGCTGCACTTCGGCAGAAGCCAACTCTTCGCGTGTTACTTCTTTGGCGACAATTTTTAGTTCCGGATGACCAACAGTTGCGATGGGAAGAATAGCCATAGTGCTTACAGTGTAACGACTGCAGCAATTGCACTGCGAAGCCCTGTAACTACGTCGCCAATTTCAACATGCTGAAAATTGGCCACCACCTGCTTGCCACCTACCCATACATCGCGCACATCGGATGGCGCCGCCGAATGAACAATGTGCGCTGCACCGTTTGCGCTATCAAACGAAGCCAAGCGAACCGAATCAAGTGAGAGTGCAATGAAGTCGGCTGGTGCGCCAACCTGAATTCCGTGTGGACCCCAGCCAAGGGAGGTGGCCCCTACCGATGTTGCTGCCGCAAGCAACGATGCCGGCGAGTGCAACCCACGCTTACCCGTTACCAGGCGCTCATCGGTCTCTATCGCGCGAGTCTCTTCAAACATGTCAATGAATGCATTCGAGTCGGTACCAAGCGACAACGTTGCCCCCGCGTCTCGCAGCGCAGCAGCAGGACCAACTCCATCGGCAAGATCACGTTCTGTTGTTGGGCATAAGCACACGCATGTACGCGAATTGCCAAGCAACGAAATGTCGGCATCGGTGAGGTGCGTTGCATGCACTGCGGTCATGTGCGGACCAAGTAGCCCGACGTTGTCCAGCACTTGCGTTGGTGTCATACCTGTTGCAGCGAGACATGCGGCATTTTCTGCAGGCTGTTCGGATACATGCAGGTGCACCACTTTGCCATGGCGATTAGCAACGACTTCTTCAAGTTCGCGCGGGTGCACAGCGCGCACGCTGTGCGGGGCCATGCCCACAGTCCAACCATCGCCGCCTTCGCCGAGTGCATCAACTCGATCAAGCCAGGCATCAATGTTGCCATCAGAGAAACGCTTCTGTTCGGCAAGTGGCTCTGGCTTGTCGAGTGCGGCATGCAGGTAGGCAGCATCAAGAAGTGCAATGCGAATTCCTGCGCGTTGTGCAGCCTGCACCATTGCAAGACCCATCTCATTTGGGTTTTTGTATTTGGTGCCGTCTGTGTTGTGGTGAATGTAATGAAACTCACCCACTCCCGTAATTCCCGATAGCACCATTTCGGCAAACGTCATGGTGGCAAGTTCGCGATACGAATCGGGTGTTAAGCGATTAGCGACTTCATACATTGGCGTTCGCCACGACCAGAAGTCGCCTGTGCCGCCATGAGTGCGCCCACGAAGTGCGCGATGGAACGCGTGGCTATGCGCATTCACAAACCCAGGCATCACTAAACCTGTAACCACCACGTCGCCGTCTTGTTTGGTGGCGTTGTCTATTACCTCGCTAATCACACCGTGTGACACCGTGATGCGCACGTTGGCAACAACATGCTCGGCGCCACGCCATGCCCACTGCGCGAAATAGGTAGTCATTGGAGTGATTTAACTCTCTCGCATCGGTAAGCGCACACCGCGCTCATCAGCAACATCAATTGCGCGTGGGTAACCGGCATCGGCATGACGAATAACGCCCATACCCGGGTCGGACAACAACACGCGCGACAGCTTCTCGGCGGCCAAGTCGGTGCCATCAGCAACCGCAACCATGCCTGCATGAATGCTGCGACCAATACCCACACCTCCACCGTGGTGAATGCTCACCCACGTTGCACCTGCTGCCGTATTGACTAATGCATTCAACAACGGCCAGTCGGCAATGGCGTCCGATCCGTCGATCATGGCTTCGGTTTCGCGATACGGCGAAGCAACCGAGCCAGAGTCCAAGTGGTCACGACCAATCACAATCGGCGCCTTCAACTGACCCTTGCGCACCATTTCGTTGAAACGCAGACCAAGGCGATGACGCTCACCGTAACCCAACCAACAAATTCGGGCGGGCAAGCCCTGGAATGCAACGCGCTCTTTGGCTAAGCGCATCCATTTATGTAAGCCGTCATCGTCGGGGAACTCTTCAAGCACTGCCTTATCGGTTGCTGCAATGTCTGCAGGGTCTCCCGAAAGCGCAACCCAACGGAATGGCCCACGACCTTCACAGAACAATGGACGAATGTATGCAGGTAGGAAACCTGGGTAATCGAATGCACGGTCGTATCCACCAAGCTGTGCTTCGCGACGCAACGAGTTGCCGTAGTCAAACACTTCGGCGCCAGCATCCATGAACCCAACCATCGCTTGACAATGCGCGGCCATTGCTGCACGCGAACGGCGAATGAACTCTTCAGGGTTGTTCTTCAACATCTCTTGTGCTGCATCGTCGCTCAAATCATTTGGCATGTACGACAACGGGTCGTGTGCACTTGTTTGGTCGGTCACGATGTCGGCAGCAAAACCCATCTGCAACAACTTGGGGAACATGTCGGCTGCATTGCCAACAACTCCAACTGAAAGCCGGCGCTTTTCTGCCTTTGCTTTAATGCATCGTGCAACTGCGTCTTCAAGCGAGTCTGCAACTTCGTCAAGGTAGCGGGTTTCGACACGACGATTCACTCGCCATGCATCAATATCAATGCACAACGCAACACCGTCATTCATGGTGACAGCAAGGGGTTGCGCACCACCCATTCCACCAAGTCCAGCAGTAAGCGTGATAGTGCCAGCAAGTGTGCCATTGAACTTGCGGCGTGCAATTTCGGCGAAGCACTCGTACGTGCCCTGCAAAATTCCTTGTGTGCCGATATAGATCCACGAACCAGCAGTCATCTGGCCATACATGGTCAGGCCCATTTGCTCTAAGCGACGAAACTCGTCCCAGGTTGCCCAGTCGCCCACCAAGTTGGAGTTCGCCAACAACACGCGCGGCGCCCACTCGTGCGTGCGAAACACACCAACGGGTTTGCCCGACTGCACCAACATTGTTTCGTCTGGCTTCATGGTGCGCATGGTGCGCAACATGGCGTCGTATGCATCCCAACTGCGTGCAGCACGCCCCGTACCGCCGTACACCACGAGGTCGTCTGGTCGCTCGGCAACATCAGGGTCGAGGTTGTTCTGCAACATTCGATACGGTGCCTCTATCTGCCAGTTGGCGCACGACAACTCGGTTCCGCGGGGGGCAATTACTGGGCGTGGTCCGGACATCAGGCTTCTAGTCTCGCCTATCTGCGCCTACCGAGGCAATATGGCGTGTGCGCGTTCAACAAGTGGCGCAATTGCTGAATAATCCTCATTGCTCATGGGTACGACTCCATCGATACCAATGTCTGCACGCGCGCCAGCAAGTTCGGGGCGTGAAATTACTTCAAGCACCGACTCACGTGCCTGCTCGAGCGATACGTTTCGAATCTTTGACACATGCAGTGGAGTTGCAGGCACCAGTGGTCCATGACCAATGATGCGCAATCCTCGAGTAAGCGTTGGTCGATGGCGTGATAACAACTGAAATGTTCCCGGATCAATGGATGCAATATCTGCTCTTTTGTCTTGCAGCATCTGCAAACTCTTTGCATGTCCGCCGCTTTCAACATAGGGCTGCACGAACTGCGGATCTGTTGTTACTTCACCGAGTGCCACGCCAAGGCTGCACCATCCGCTGAGGCTTTGGGGGTTGGTAATCACTGGTTGCAATCCACCCACTTCGCCAAGCGTTGCTGCACCTTGTGCTTCGCGCACCACAATGACCGTGCGATACCAACCACGATCATCGCTAATGCCAGCCCACTTCAATGTGGCAACGACGTCAACGTAGTCGTGCAACGCTTCCACAAACGGCAACCCACACGACTGACTCAGCAACGTGTTGTCGTCTTTCCACATCGTCATGAGATGTTCGTGTACTGAACTTTCGGGAAACGACGGCTGAGCATCTTCGCCCACTGCAGCAAACGCAACGCTGAGTGCCTCAAGTAGCGCCGTTGACGAAGCGTGAACCTCAGGAAAGTCGTACATCGGCAGCGAGATGCTGCGCGTCATTTAGTCGGCCACTACAAATTTTGCTTTAGCAAACACTGCACGAACACGATCCTCAAAATGCTCAAGTGGAAATGTGTCGTAGTTCGGATCGAATGCTTTTTGATCCCACTCATCAGCGAACTGTGCAGCCAAGTCATATCCAGGGTGGCCTTCATGCTTGTTTCGCGCGTCTGGGTTCATTCCAAAATGGCTGTAGTAATGCTTGCCCTGAAAGTCTTGATGCACTTCGATCATGAAATGCACTTCGGGGCGAACGTAAGGCTTCAAGATCGCAGCAGCAATGGCAGGGTGATTTGGCACGCTAATTGCTTTACCGATGTCGTGGCACAATGCCGCAACCACTACTTCATCGTCTGCACCCGAGCGCTCGGCACGAGTTGCCGTTTGTAGCGCGTGTGTTAATTGGTCAGTGACAAAACCATCAACAATGGTGTGCATTCCGCGCAGCATGTTAAGTATTCCTTCGGCTACGCGTGGTTGATTCTTTGCCGTTTCGGCTCCAATGTTGAGCCACTCTTCTTTGGTCGACACATCCATGCTGGTAAACGTTGCATTAGCCATGCCTCTAGTCCACCAGTAACAGACCCCCGAGTCAAGCGAAGCGAGGTAGTCGTTGCTAGTTAGGCGTCTACGCGGTCACCCGCAAGGCGTTTACCCACCTTTTGGGTGCGGGCCATCTGCTTAAAGATGTTTTCGCGGGCACGTTCGGCATCATCGCTGAGCCCCGTGACTTCTTCCAACTTCCAGTGACGCCTAATGCACGGCTCAAGAATTTGGTCATGGTGAATAAGCAAATCATAGATACCAACTTTGGCGACAGCCTTCGAGATGCGATCAAAGTCGGGAATGCCCAAACCCGGCATTGCAAACGTGGTGACCGCGCGTTCAATTCCGAGCACCGTTGAAGACGGATCAAGTTCTAGTGCCGCGGCGGTGAGGTCGCGATAAAACAGGTAGTGCAAGTTCTCGTCGTTACCCACACGCGACATGATGTCGGTGCCAATCGGGTCGGTCATGTACTTGCCGGTATTGCGGTGCGAGATGCGCGTGGCAAGTTCTTGCATGCTCACGTACGACAATGCTTCAAACGCATCGTGGGGTGCTGGCACCTGCCCAGAACGCACCTGAATCATGCGCGCACGTTCGAGTTGCACTGGGTCGACTGCGCGCGTGACGGTGAAGTAATCACGCATCACGATGCTGTGACGACCTTCTTCTGCCGTCCAGTTACGAGCCCACTCGCCAAAGGCAGTGTCACTGCCAAACAAACGGTCGATATCACGGAAGTAATACGGAAGATTGTCTTCGGTGAGCAAGTTCAAATACAACGCACCACGAACGGCTTCGTCAATGTCGCTTCCGGCATCGCCAAAGTCGGCGTCTTCTGGAACCCATTGATGATTCGGATCAAAATCTCTGCCACGGCTGTATGGCACCATTTCGTGCGGAAACCATTCCTTGGCCACGCCCATGTGACGCTCGAGCAATTTCGCCGCAACCGGCTCAAGTTCGGCAATGAGTGTCAGATCGTCCATGTAATAACCCTACTCGCCTGTTTCTGCAAGAAGTCGTCGCACCAATCGGGCAAGTGGCTCACGGAAATCTGGCAACACAGCAATGCCTGCTTGCTCAAGCTTGCCATCATGCAAAACCGAGTTAGCAGGCCGTTGCGCAGGACGCGGTGGTTGTAAATCACGTGTGGAAATTGGTTTCACCTTTTGTGCATCCATGCCTGCTGCCAAGAGCACCTCACGAGCAAATTCATACCAACTGACAACGCCTTGATTGGTGACGTGCCAGATTCCGCCAAGACCACGTGTTGCAATATCGACGATTGCTCTAGCAGCGTCATCAGCAAACGTTGGATTGCCAATCTGGTCATCAACAAATTTCAACTCGGGCATTGTTGCACCAAGTTTCAAAATGGTCTTCACCATGTTGGCGCCATGAAAACCGCACACCCACGAAATACGCACGATTGCGTCGTCTGTACCCATTGCACGCTCGCCCGCAAGTTTGCTTGCGCCGTACACACTTTGCGGGTTTGGCACATCGCCTTCGTTGTATGGCGTTGGCTTTGTGCCATCAAATACGTAGTCGGTGCTGATGTACACCACGCGCGCACCAACAGCATGAGCTGCATCGGCCACATACTTCGATGCCGTTCCATTCACGTTCATGGCTTTGGCGGCGTCGCCTTCGCAGGCGTCTACTGCAGTCCATGCAGCAGCATGGATCACCACATCAGGTTGCGCAGAACCAATTGCGACCTTGACCGCTTCTTCATCAGTGATGTCGAGTTGCGCGTGTGTGGTGGCAATAGCTTCGTGCCCAGAAGTACGAATAGCACTGACAAGTTCATGACCAAGTTGTCCACCTGCTCCGGTGACAAACAGTTTCATTACTTCTTGCCCTTGAGTGGCTCCCACCACCAGCGATTATCGCGATACCACTTCACGGTCTGTTCAAGTGCTTCGTCAAGTGAGCGCTCGCGCTTCCAACCCAACTTGGTGATCTTGGCAATGTCTACCGAATACCTGCGGTCATGGCCCTTGCGGTCTTCAACGTATTGCACGCTTGCTTCGTCTTTGCCGTGCAGCGCAAGCAGTTTGTCTACTAATACACGGTTTGCGGTTTCGTTACCTGCGCCGATGTTGTAGATCTCGCCAACATTGCCCTTTTCCAACACCAAGTGCACGCCCGTGCAATGGTCGTCTACATACAACCAGTCGCGCTCGTTTAA
>LIAZ01000062.1 GCA_001438985.1 Acidimicrobium sp. BACL17 MAG-120823-bin42
AAAATAAACTCAACAACACCCGGAAGCTTTCCCTCCAAGCGATCTGGTGTGTAAATGATTGGCGTTGCAAAAAACATCACCTGCAGCAAAATTGTCCATAAGTACCGCAAATCGCGAAAGAACACCGCTGCCGCCGCAAGGGCCATAGCAAAACCTGCTCCATAGATTGCAAGGCTCAACATGACCAGAATGACCACAGGCAACCACGCAATGATCGGGCTTCCCGCGACGACCAAAATCACTGCAAGCAACAACATTTCAATTGACCACTGGACGAAACTGAATATCACCTGAGAAATCACCAATGTCTCGCGTGCAAACGACACCTTGCGAACCAGAGATGCGTTGCTCAACAGTGCATTCATCCCAAGATTGGTGACAAGTGCAAAAAACCCCCAGGGCAATATTCCACACATCAGGTACAACGCATAAACATTGAGTCCGGATGGCTCACCAATTGGCGCAGTTGCTCCGAAGACCACGCCAAAGACAAACGAATAAATCAAAATATTGGACAGCGGATTGAGCAACGACCACGCCCAGCCCAAAAACGAACGCCGATACTTTGATCGCAGTTCGCGAAGTGTGAGATTCCACAGCAGGTTGCGGGATTCGATGAGCTCGGTAAATGCGTGCACGACGATGAAAACCTTACCAATCTCTCGTTGTGGGCGAGGGGGGACTTGAACCCCCACGTCCTTGCGAACACTGGCACCTGAAGCCAGCGCGTCTGCCATTTCGCCACTCGCCCGAATGGATGGTTTACCTTACCAACGGCGCTTCAGCGCACCAACAACAGCAAAATAATCACGTGTAGTATTTGTTTGATGTCGGATCCAAACAGTGACTACGACTCGCTCGCCGACTTGCGAGATGCGTCACGAGAACGACTGCTCACTGAAATTGGCATGCTGCGCCAACAACAAGGCATCAGCCATGTGGCTCAGATGAAACGTGAGGTATTGGCATCACGTGATGCCGTATATGGCATGAGTGCTGAACTTGGTGAGTTACGTGTGAAACTCAATCGCGACGTAAAACACGCTCACCAGTCTGGTCGTGAATTGGGTCGAGCAACAATCCTGCAAACGCCTACGTGGAAGATTGGCAAGTTTGTGATGATCCCCGTACGAGTGATTAAACGGCTGTTGCGAAAACAATAAATGCCGCGATTTAGCATTGTGACGCCGGTATATAACCCACCGGCCAAAGCGTTGAAGGCCTGCATCGCATCAGTCTTCAAACAAACATTTACCGATTGGGAATGGTGCATTGTTAACGACTGCTCTACCGAACCCCATGTTGCACGAATACTTGATCGATTGGCCACACAAGATTCACGAGTTCGTGTGATGCATCGCAGCACAAATGGTGGAATTGTGGCAGCATCACAAGATGGCCTCGATATGGCTACCGGAGATTTTGTTGCATTGCTTGATCATGATGACGAACTGGCTATTCGAGCACTCCGACGAATTGACGAAGAGTTGCGAACAGATGACGAAATTGACTATGTCTATACCGACGAAGACAAAATTGATGCTCAAGGCCGTCATTACGATGTATTTCGCAAACCAGAGTTTGATGCGATTCGTTTACGAAGCCAGAACTACTGCTGTCACTTTTCGGTGTTTCGCAGTTCGCTCCTTGATGAAATCGGTGGGTTTCGTTCAGGTTTTGATGGATCGCAAGACTTTGATCTCATTCTGCGCGCAACCGAGCGCGCACGAAAGGTTGCTCACATCCCAGGCGTGTTGTATCACTGGCGTGTGGTTCCTGGTTCAGCCGCAGGAGACGTTCACGCCAAACCGTACGCCTACGATGCTGGGAAACGAGCTGTAGAGAGCCACTTTCAGCGCGCCGGTGTTGCAGCAACTGTAGAAAAACTCACCCCTGGTAGCTACCAGCATCGGTTTTCAGTGTCGAAGCAGGCCGATGTACCTCATGTCAGCATTGTGATACCCACCCGTGGCAACCGATCACGAGTCTGGGGCGCTGCCGTATGCATGATTGAACACACCGTTGAACAGATCCTTGCTCAGACGACATATCCAAATTTTGACATCGTCATCGTGCGTGATGTGAATGCCGATGGTTCGGTGGTGTATCCATTTGATCTTCCTGCTTCACACAACATTTCGTATGTAGATTTCTACGGACCATTCAACATTGCTGCAAAATGGAATTCGGGTGTGCTTGCATCACAGGGTGAGTACGTTGTAATTCTTGATGACGACACCCAGATCCGTACGCCTGATTGGCTCGAGCAGTTAACCGGTCAATTTCAATTTCCACAAATAGGTGCTATTGGCCCGATGTTTTTAATGGAAGATGGCCGCATCTCGAGTGCTGGAATTCGTTTTGACAAGGGCGTCCACCACATCTCACAAGGAAGCTCGTCCTTAGATGAGGGCTGGATGGGAATTCATGCAGTACCGCGCACCGTGTCCGCAGTGAGTGGGTCGTGTATGGCATTTGCCCGCAAACACTTTCATCGTGTTGGCGGATTCTGTGAGCACTATACGTATTCGTATGCAGATGTCGACTTTTGTCTCAAACTGCAAATGGAAAAACTGGTCGTTGCATGGACCCCAGAGGCATCCGTGTATCACTTTGGTGCGCGGACGCGCGGTGACACCGTGGCTGAATCTGACCTTCACATGTTGCAACGACGATGGGGCAGATATCTCGAGTCGGACCCCTACTCGCGATCTCACGCTTAGAATGTAGAGGTGTTTGCGATCGCCCGAAGGCGCGGAATTCGGCCAATCACTATTGGTAGGCGCCTTGTGGCAGCCATGGACGAACAGGCTCTGACCAACAACGGGGTCGTTGCTTCTTCGTATTCGATCTTGTTGAACCCCAGTGATCTTGAACTGGTTTCCCCAACCCTCAAACCACTGCTTCATGAATTGCGTCAAGCGGTAACCAATCACGCTGAGTTTGAGGGATACTCACTGACCGGTGAACCAACAATCACCATCGACCACGATGAACGTATCTCTGCCAATGACTGTGAAATTACCGCGCTCGCTATTTCGGTTGTTCCCACCATTGCCGAAACTCCAAGCGAGGCTCACCGTGTCGAATTGCCCTCTGGTGAACTCATCGAGCTCTCATCGCACCGGTACACGATTGGCCGCCAGACAACATGTGACATCGTCATTGATGACCACAACATCAGCCGAGTGCATGCCGAACTGCGATTGAAAAATGGTATGTGGTACGCCGATGATCGCGGCAGCACCAACGGAACGCGCATCAATGGTGCACTCATTGTTGAGGCCACACCACTCACGCGCGGCGATGTGGTCTCACTCGGGTCTGTTGACGTTCGTTTCGAGTGATTGTGGCGCTTTGCTTCCGATTGGTCAATCAATGCAGTTGACCTATGGTGTCGCTACCGACACCGGCAATGTTCGAGCGCAAAACGAAGACTCGTTTTTGATCGGTGACAATATCTTTGCTGTTGCCGATGGGATGGGTGGCCACAATGCCGGTGAGGTTGCCTCTGCTCTTGCCACATCGTTGCTTCGCGAAAAATCAATCGGCCAGCAGTTGACTCCAGAGTGGTTAGTTGCATCCATTAGCGATATCAACACCACCATCCATTCATCTGCCGCCGAAGACACTGGGCGTCGCGGCATGGGCACCACACTGTGTGCACTTGGTCTTGTACCGCCGCTTGACAACGAGTCTGTGCCACAGATTTCGCTCGCCAACGTGGGTGACTCGCGCATTTATCTCGCACGTGCGGGGCAATTTCGCCAACTCACTGTTGATCACTCGTATGTCCAAGAGTTGGTTTCAGAAGGCTTGATCACCGAAGATGAAGCCCACACGCACCCTCGGCGCAATATCGTGACACGCGCCTTAGGCATTGATGAGCGCGTTGCCGTTGACTCGTGGCTGATCCCGCTTGTCTCTGGCGACCGATTTGTCCTCTGTAGTGATGGGCTTGTTGACGAAGTGACAAAGTCTGATATTGCCGAAGTCGTGCAGCGAGGAATGCCGCCGCAAGCAACTGCAGCAGCGCTGGTGGCTCAGGCAAAACGCAATGGTGGACGAGACAACATCACGGTCATTGTGATTGACGCAACAGATGGAACCCACGTTGCCCCTGCGGCTCCCGAAGTAAACACCGCTACATCTACGCGTTCTGTGCGTAAAACATGGTTCGTTGTGGCTGCAATTGTGCTTGCACTTGGCGGTCTGGTGCTCATCGGTCGCAATGCGCGAAGCGGATACTTTCTCGAGTTTGATAACTCTTCGCGCACCGCAGCAGTATGCATTAGTCGTGGCTCAACCGATCGCGTGTTGTGGTTGATGCCAACTCGAGAGCAATGCTTTGATCTCACACGTAACAAGCTGATCGAGCCGCTCCAACGCCAGGTTGATGAGCATCTCCGGTTTGCAACACGTGAAGATGCTCTGCGCTACATCGCAGCACTTAAACGGGTTTCGGCTCTCAATGACTAACGACAACATTCCATTGGTGAATGACCGTTACCGCGTTGAACGCAGTATTGGTCGTGGTGGAATGGCAGAAGTATTTCTCGCCCACGATGTGTTGCTTGACCGGCCAACCGCGCTCAAGGTGTTGTTCCCTGAGTTTGCTACTGACCCCAACTTTGTCGAGCGCTTTCGACGTGAAGCACAAGCCGCAGCCGCACTTACCCACCCAAACATCGTTGCGGTGTACGACTGGGGCAAAGTTAATTCCACATACTTCATTGCCATGGAATACGTCGAAGGTAAAACCCTTGCGACAATCTTGCAAGAGCGCGGACAACTTTCCCCAACACAAACGTGTGACATCATTTCGGAAGTTGCTTTGGCATTGTCATTTGCTCATGAAAATGGCGTGATTCATCGCGACATTAAGCCAGGGAACATCTTGATTGGCTCTAATGGCCAAGTAAAAGTTGCAGACTTTGGAATTGCTCGCGCATTGGGCTCGGGCGTCGATGAGTCACTTACCGAAACGGGTTCGGTCATGGGAACCGCGACCTATCTTTCTCCCGAGCAAGCACAAGGCGCACAGCCCGATCCGCGAAGCGACATTTACTCACTTGGTGTGATGATGTACGAGTTGGTAGCAGGTCGTGCTCCATTTGTTGGCGAATCTGCTGTTGCGATTGCCTATCAGCACGTGCACCAAAACCCATCGCCCTTGCGCGAATTTGTTTCTGATCTGCCACGAGGCTTCGAATCGGTAGTTGCAAAATGCATGGCGAAGAACCACGAACGTCGTTATGAAAACGCCATGCTTGTTCGCGATGATGTACGTCGTGTGCTGGATGGTGTTGACACCATCGCTCTCACCGAGGCCCGTGGGCCAGCACCCACTGCACAACTCGCCGACACATCTGCAATTCCCATTATTCAACTTCCGCCCCTTGAAGACACCTATGTTGACGAAACACATACTGATGACGGGTATCGCGGCGTAGCCATCAAGAAGCCAGTGGTTGCCGTGCTGGGCGGAACCGTGCTTGCGTTACTCGTCCTTGCCATTGGTCTGTTCGTGTTTCAACGAGCATCCGAATCGGGTTCGGTAACCATGCCGCAAGTGACGTCGCTCAATATCGACCTTGCCACCCGACAGTTGTCCGAGCTTGGACTGCTCGTCCTTCCTAACGAATTACCCAAAGGCGGCATTGAGCCAGGCGTTGTCTACGAGCAAGACCCCGTAAGCGGAAAGAAGCTCAAGATTGGTGATTCGGTGACACTGACCTTTACTCCAAAAATCGGAACCATCATGGTTCCCCCCATTCAGGGACTGCTGTATGACGCTGCGGCGAGCCAACTTGCTGATCTTGGTCTTGCCATTGCAATCGTTGAAGAGCGCGAAGACCCAACTACTCCCGCTGGCCAAATCATTGTCCAAGATCCGTCCGCAACCGTGCTCGTTGCACCCGGTTCGACTGTCACCGTTGTCGTGTCCACAGGCGGCGCAGCGGTCGCTGTGCCCAATGTTGAGGGACAAACCGTAGAAGCCGCACAGCAAGTGCTGATTGGATCGCCGTTTCTGTTTGATGTCACCATCGCAGAGGAGATCAATGCATCGGTGGCTAAGGGTCGCGTGATTCGCACCGAGCCCGCAATTGGTTCGACCATTCCATCGGGTAGTGCCGTGACCATTGTGGTGTCGGGCGGTGGCAATCAATCTGTTGTTCCTGATGTTGCAGGACAAACAGAGGCCGAAGCAAAATCTGTCTTAAACACCGCTGGTTTGGTGTGGGAAGTGCGCTTTCAAAACGTTCCTGTTGGTGACGAAAACGATGGCCGTGTTATCTCACAAAGTTTGCAACCACAAACACAAGTGAACCCTGGGTCAAAAGTGGTGTTGATTGTGGGACGCGCTCTGTCGAGCTGATCACGTGCGTATCAATTGCGTGTTGCAGAAACACGTTGCACAAAATTACGAATCATGTCATGGCCCGAAGTGGTGAGAATGCTTTCTGGATGAAACTGCACACCTTCAACATCACAATCGGTGTGTCGCACACCCATGATCATTCCCGATTCGGTGTGTGCGGTAACCGACAACACTTCTGGCAGTGTTTCGCGCTCAATGATCAACGAGTGATAGCGCGTCGCCGGCATTGGGTTGGGAAGGCCCGCAAACACACCTTCATTACGGTGATGAATCGGCGAGGTTTTGCCATGCACGAGTTCGGGAGCACGAACCACGACTCCGCCATACACATGACCAATGGCTTGATGTCCAAGACACACACCAAACACGGGTACACGGCCTGCAAACTCACGGATTGCATCACACAACATGCCTGCGTCTTCTGGGCGCCCCGGGCCAGGCGAGAGCAGCACGCCATCTGGTGACAACGCCGCTGCTTGCGATGCTGTCATTTCGTTATTACGAATCACAACTGGATCAACGCCCAATTCACCCAAGTACTGCACCAGGTTGTAGACAAAACTGTCAAAGTTGTCGATCACCAAAATGCGCTTCACCCTGTAAGCCTGCCTGATTTATGCCTGAGGCGAAACCTCATTTTTGATCTACACTGATCACCTGATGGCGCCAAACAAACGACGAACCGGTGGACGCACCACTCCAAAGGGCACCCAATCTGGACAGCGTGAGCACGTGCGACACAGCGCAGAGGCATCTTCGCGCTACACGCCACCGATTGCAAAAAGTGTGCGAATGAGCCCGCCGTGGGTGCCGGTTGTGATGTTTGCTTTGCTTGGGGT
>LIAZ01000063.1 GCA_001438985.1 Acidimicrobium sp. BACL17 MAG-120823-bin42
GCGCTCGCGAACTGCCATCAATCGTTTGCCGGTTTCCTCGGCAAGGAAGTGTGCGAGTTCGCCGTCAGTAAATTTCACGAAGCGCTGCGTCCAAGGTTGATCGCGTCGCGTACTAATTTGCGGACCGTCTCTTCCTTGGCTCCACTTGCTACAACGCTGGTGATTTGTGCTTCCACCTGTTCGGCAAGTGCGTCGTTAAATGCATCAATGCGTTGACGGTTGGCAACGGTGGATGCGGTCAGCAACACCACTGCGGCAAGTGAGGTGATGAGACCAATGGTGGTCACCACGCCCACGTTGTTACCGGCAATGGATGAGATAATCAGCCCGGCAATGCCACTCACGAACACGATCACACACACAATACGAATCACTCGAAGTGCAGTATTCATGTCAGTTCCTTATCGGGCGAGTGGCTTGTACTTAATGCGACGTGGTTGATCTGCGGCAACGCCCAGTTCTTTCTTGCGCCATGCCTCATAGTCGCTGAAGTTACCTTCGTACCAGCGAACTTGGCTGTCGCCTTCAAAAGCCAACACGTGGGTGGCAATGCGGTCGAGGAACCAGCGGTCGTGCGAAATCACCACAACACAACCAGGGAATGATTCAAGGCCGGTTTCAAGTGCACGCAATGTATCAACGTCTAAGTCGTTGGTTGGTTCGTCTAACAGCAACACGTTTCCTGCGTGCTTCAGCAACTTGGCTAGGTGCACGCGGTTGCGTTCGCCACCCGACAATTCGCCAACACGCTTTTGTTGATCGCTGCCTTTGAAGTTAAAACTCGACACGTATGCCCGGCCATGAATTTCGCGACCACCAATCTTGAGTGTTTCTGCACCACCGGTGATTTCTTCGTATACCGATGCGTCGGCGTCGAGTGTGTCGCGGTTTTGATCGACGTAACTCAATTGCACTGTGTCGCCGACAGCGATGCTGCCAGAGTCTGGCGCTTCTTGGCCTGTGAGCATGCGGAACAGTGTTGTTTTACCAGCACCGTTTGGTCCGATAATGCCAACAATGCCCGCAGGTGGAAGTGAGAATGTCAGGTCTTCGATCAGCAATTTGTCGCCGAAACCTTTGCCCAAGTTCTTCACTTCAATCACGGTGTCGCCAAGACGTGGGCCAGCAGGAATCATGATTTCTAATCGGTCTGCACCACCATCTGCGGCTTGCGCTTCGGCGTGCAACTTTTCATACGCAGCAAGACGAGCTTTACCTTTCGACTGACGAGCCTTTGGTGCCATGCGCACCCATTCAAGTTCGCGTTGCAACGTGCGCTTGCGAGCGTCGTTTGCTTTTTCTTCTTTGCCCAGTCGTTCTTGTTTCTGTTCCAACCAACTGGTGTAGTTGCCCGAGAACGGAATGCCGCGACCGCGATCAAGTTCCAAAATCCATTTCGCCACGTTGTCAAGGAAGTAACGGTCGTGGGTAATTGCTACAACAGTGCCGGGGTATTCCTGCAAGAAACGCTCCAACCAGTCAACGCTCTCTGCGTCTAAGTGGTTGGTTGGTTCGTCCAACAACAACAAGTCAGGTCGGCTCAGCAACAAACGGCACAGTGCAACACGGCGGCGTTCACCACCGGAAAGTTTGGTCACGTCTGCTTCGTTTGGCGGGCAACGCAATGCGTCCATCGCAATTTCTACGTTGCGTTCCAAACTCCATGCATCGGCTGCCTGAATTTTTGCTTCAAGGTCGGCTTGCAGTGCGCCAACTTTGTCGAAGTCTGCGTCGGGGTCGCCCCACATTGCAGTTACTTCTTCGTAGCGCGTGAGCAAGTCGCGTATGGGGGCAACGCCGTCCATCACGTTGCCAAGCACGTCTTTGTTTGGATCAAGTTGTGGCTCTTGTTCAAGGAAGCCAACGGTGAACCCAGGTGTCAGTCGTGCTTCGCCGGTGTAGCCATCATCAACACCAGCCATGATCCGCAACAGGCTTGATTTACCGCTGCCGTTCGAGCCAATAACGCCGATCTTTGCGCCGGGGTAGAACGACAGTGAAATGTCTTCAAGTACCGTGCGGTCGGGTGGGTAGAAACGGGCAAGTTTGTAACACGTATATATGAATTCAGCAGCCATGACGCCTACAAACTAGTAGCCACAGCCCACAGAAGGGCAGTGCTAGTTTTAAAGCCAAGCGGGGGATTATCTATTCAACGCTGTACCGATACCAAAAGGGGATCATATTCATGGAACTGCTCTCGCAGGATTACATCTTCAGCTTCGGCTTCCGCTGGCTCCACATTCTTGTGGGCATCACGTGGATTGGCCTGCTGTACTACTTCAACTTGGTGCAAGTGCCAGGTCTCGCTGCTTACGGCGACGAAGGTAAGGCTCGCAACATCACCATCGACAAAATCGCACGTCGTGCCTTGTGGTGGTTCCGTTGGGCAGCAATTGCCACACTCGCAACCGGCATTTTGATCACCGGTCAACCTGACTACTGGAAGAACTTCATGAACGGTGGAGCTGCAGGCAATGGCCACGACGCAGCAATTTCGCTCGGCATGTTGCTGGGAACACTCATGGCGGCAAACGTGTGGATGATCATCTGGAAAAACCAGAAGGTTGTTCTTGCTAACGCAGCAAACGTGTTGGCAGGTGGCGAAGCAAATGCAGATGCACCAACAGCTGGTCGCAAAGCATTGCTCGCATCGCGACAGAACACGATCTTCTCGGTGAGCATGTTGTTCTTCATGGTGGGCGCTGCTCACTTCTACAGCGTGTTCGCTGAAGCATCGTCATCTGATGCATCAACGTTCCTGATGATCTCAACAGTAATCGTTGCGTTGTTGCAATTGAATGCGTTGGGAATCTTTGGCGGCATCAAGGCCGGCAACAAGATGTTGTGGATGTACGAGAGCCACAAGAACGCAATCATCACCAGCTTTGTTTTGTGGTTGGTGCTGTGGATTCTTTCCGAGGTAATTCTCGGATAGTTTTCGAAACTCGTTAACGGTTTCTTGTGAAAGCCGGTCTCACTTAACGGTGAGATCGGCTTTCATGTTTTGGTGGCCAGGCACGGTGCAGAACACGGAGTAGTTGCCTGCTGGCAAGTTGATGGTGCCAATGTCCAGGTCGCCACGCTTGTTCACAGCCAATTCCAAGGTTCCCACTTTGGTGTCGTCTTGCAACACGATCAGAGTGTGGCGGATGGTGTCGTCGTTGATGTAGGCGATTTCGATGTCGCCAGCAGTTGCCTCGTACAACGATTTGTCAAACCGCAGGCCAGATATCGCGCGCACTTCAAGGTCGACGGTTGCAGGGATGGTTTCGGGAGTTGCGTTCGAACTACTGCACCCAGTGAGGGCCATCAACGAAACGGCAACTGAAGCAAGAACGATGCGAAATGATGGTCGGCTCATATATTCATAGTACGTACGACTACGATTGGTTTTGATGATTCAGCGGTCACAACCCGAAGATTTCGGCGCCAATTCATGGCTTGTCGAGGAGATGTACGAGCGTTTTCGCGAAGATCCAAACTCGGTCGGTGATACCTGGAAAGAGTTCTTCAGTGACTTCCGTCCTGCTGGCACACCTAAACCCGACAGCACAGCCGAAATCATTCGTCCTGCGTTGCCACCCGAGTTGCGTGAAGAGGGTGCAAAGCCACGGCCCGTGGTTACCGCACCTGGGGTAGAGCCGCCGGCACCGAAGATTGTCATGTCGGAAATTGTTCCCGATGGCGAGCCCGAGCCATTGCGTGGTGTGTCTGCAGCAATTGCAGCGAATATGGAAAAGAGCCTCACGGTTCCGACAGCTACCAGTTTCCGCAATGTGCCAGCCAAGTTGTTGGAAGTGAATCGCAAGGTAATGAACAATTACCGCTCGCGCACAGGTCAACCCAAAATCAGTTTCACGCACATCATTGGTTATGCGGTGGTGCGAGCAATCGCCGACGCTGTTCCCAACATGAAGAATGGCTATGTGGTTGATGCCGATGGCAAGCCGCAAATTCAGCGACATAACAATGTCAACATCGGCCTTGCAGTCGACGTTGACAAGGGTAAAGGACAGCGTTCACTCGTTGTGCCGGTGTTGCGCAATGCCGATGCACTCGACTTCGCGGGTTTCTTGCTTGCCTACGACGAAATCATTCGTAAGGTGCGCGCGAACAAACTGACCGTTGAAGATTTCCAGGGTGCAAACGTCAGCCTTACTAACCCGGGCACCATTGGCACCGTGCAATCGGTGCCACGCTTAATGCCGGGCCAAGGAGTCATCGTTGGTGTTGGCAGCATTGATTACCCAGCAGAGTTTCAGGGCAGCGACGAGCGTTCGTTAACACGACTGGGTGTGTCAAAAGTGGTCACCATCACCAGCACGTACGACCACCGCATTATTCAAGGTGCCGAGAGCGGCATGTTTCTCAAGTACGTGCACGAACTGCTGCTTGGTCAACACGAGTTCTATCACGACCTCTTTCAAAGTCTTGGCGTTCCATACGAGGCAGTGCAATGGAATCAAGACAGCAACTTGCTCGATTCCGAAGACGAAATGTTGCACAAGCAAATGCAAGTGGCAACGCTTATCCGCGTTCACCGCGTGCGTGGTCACCTCATTGCCGATCTCGATCCGCTTCGTTGGCAAGAGCCACAGATGCCAAAGGAACTTGACCCTGCAACATATGGCCTCACGATTTGGGACTTGGATCGCCAATTCCTCACTGGCGGCGTAGGTGGAGTTCGTAAGTCTTCACTTGGCGATCTGCTTGGCGTGTTGCGCGATGCATATTGCCGCACCATCGGCATTGAGTACATGCACATTCACTCCACCGACGAGCAGCGTTGGATCCAAGAGCGCGTTGAAGGCCATGGAGTTTTCGATTTCACGGTTGACAAGCGTCGTGTGCTTGAACGACTCAATGATGCCGAAGCATTCGAGAAGTTTCTAGCTACAAAATACGTGGGAACGAAGCGTTTTGGTTTGGAAGGCGCCGAGTCAGCAATTCCAATGCTTGACACCGTTTTGGCTGCAGCAGCAGATGGCGGTATGAACTCGGCGGTGTTGGGTTCAATGCACCGTGGTCGCCTCAACGTACTTGCCAACATCATGGGTAAAAACCCACAAGACATTTTCGAAGAGTTCGAGGACTACATCGATCCGACCTCGGTTCAGGGTTCAGGCGACGTGAAATATCACCTTGGTGCAGTGGGCACATTTGTTTCACCCGCTGGGGCACAGTTGCCAATTGAGCTGTCGGCCAACCCAAGCCACCTCGAAACCGTTGGACCAATCATTTTCGGTATGACTCGTGCTGCACAAGATGCAATCGATCCGCCGTTGTCCTACAGCGTGTTGCCAATCATGATGCATGGTGACGCTGCATTTGCTGGACAAGGAGTGGTTGCGGAAGGTTTCGCTATGAGCGACACCAGCGGTTATCGCATTGGTGGAACCATCCACATCATTATCAATAATCAAATTGGTTTCACCACATCGCCGCAATACGCGCGTTCATCAAAGTATCCAAGCGATGTTGCAAAAACCGTGCAGGCGCCAATTTTCCACGTCAATGCAGACGACCCAGAAGCGTGTGTCCGTGTTGCACGTTTGGCTTTCGACTATCGCCAAAAGTTCCACAAAGACGTGGTTATTGACATGATCTGTTACCGCCGCCATGGACATAACGAAGGCGACGACCCGAGCTACACCCAACCACTCATGTACAAGGCAATTGCCGAGCGCCGCAGTGTTCGCAAGCTGTATGTCGAAACATTGGTGAAGCGTGGCGACATCACGCTGGAAGAAGCCGAGCAAACGCTTGCGGATTACCAAAGTAAGTTGCAAGGTGCACTTGACGTTGCGCGTGCAGGTAAGCCGGAACCAATCAAAGTTCCGCCACCGCCAAAACCTGTTGGTGTGGTTCCTCATGTTGCAACAGGTGTTGATCGCGCAATCTTGGATGGCATTTTCAACCATCTCACCGAATATCCCGAAGGTTTTGCTCCTCATCCAAAGTTGTTTAAGCAGTTCCAACTTCGGGCGCAAACACACGCAAGTCAACAAGATGTGGATTGGGCTACCGCCGAAGCGCTGGCATTTGGTTCACTTGTTGTTGAAGGCACGCCAGTTCGTTTGATGGGCGAAGACGCTCGCCGTGGAACATTTAGTCAGCGGCACTCCACGCTTGTTGATTACAACAACGAACGTCGTTGGGTTCCTCTTAACACACTGCCAAATGCAAAGGCTCGTTTCTGGGTGTACGACTCGCTGTTGTCCGAGTATGCCGCGCTTGGTTTCGAGTACGGATACGCGCATTCAAATAGCAAGGCGTTGGTCATGTGGGAAGCCCAGTTCGGCGACTTCGTCAACGGCGCCCAAATTGTGATTGACCAATACTTGGTGGCTGCAGAAGACAAGTGGGGTCAGCAAAACGGTGTCGTCATGTTGTTGCCACACGGTTATGAGGGTCAAGGTCCAGAGCATTCCTCGGCGCGACTAGAGCGCTTCTTGCAGTTGTGCGCCGAAGACAACATTCAGGTGTGTTACCCAACAACAGCAGCACAGTATTTCCACATGTTGCGCCGTCAGGTGCGTCGCGATTTCCGCAAGCCGTTGGTGGTCATGACCCCGAAGCAGCCTCTGCGCATGAAGGAAAGTCGCTCACCAATTGCCGATCTGACAACGGGCAGCTTTGAAGAAATTCTGGACGACCCAACAGTTACCGACAAGGCAAAAGTAACTCGCATTGTGTTGTGCACAGGCAAAGTGGCATGGGACGTGATGACCGAACGTAACAAGATTGGTGCAAACGTTGCAGTTGTTCGTGTCGAGCAGTTGTACCCATTCCCAATTGTGCAGTTGCGCCAAATTCTCTCTAGTTATCCAAATGCGAAGCAAGTGGTGTGGGTGCAAGAAGAGCCAGAGAACATGGGCGCGTGGCGATTTGTTGATGCCATTGTGTGGCCAATTAAAAACGAAGGCTACGACTGGCGCCACGTGTCACGTGTGGAGTCGGGTAGTCCGGCAACAGGTTCTAAATCAATCCACGATCAAGAAACTGCCAGCATTCTCGAACAAACTTTCGCTAACTGGTAGACGTTAAAAAACGTCAACGATCAGCCCGGCTCTCCAAAGGTTGCAATGCTGTCAACCTT